>NZ_CP099223.1 GCF_029717145.1 Citrobacter freundii
GTGGATAAATCCTCCGGTGAAGTCGTAAATCTCACTCCTAATGCCAGTAATACAGTGCAGCCTGTGGCACTGATGCGGCTCGGAGTGTTTGTTCCTACTCTCAAATCACTGAAAAACAGCAAAAAGAACACACTTTCGCGTACTGATGCGACGGAAGAACTGACGCGTCTGTCTCTCGCCAGGGCCGAAGGGTTTGATAAGGTGGAAATCACCGGCCCCCGCCTGGATATGGATAATGACTTCAAGACCTGGGTAGGGGTGATCCATTCCTTTGCCCGGCATAAGGTTATCGGCGATAAAGTTGAGCTGCCGTTTGTCGAGTTCGCCAAACTTTGCGGGATCCCCTCCAGTCAGTCATCACGTAAGCTCCGGGAGCGTATCAGCCCTTCACTCAAGCGTATTGCGGGTACAGTGATCTCGTTTTCCCGCACAACGGAGAAGCACACCAAAGAGTACATCACGCATCTGGTGCAGTCGGCTTACTATGATACGGAGAAAGATATCGTTCAGCTGCAGGCCGATCCACGCCTGTTTGAACTCTATCAGTTTGACCGGAAAGTCCTGCTGCAACTCAAGGCCATCAACGCCCTGAAGCGCCGGGAGTCCGCTCAGGCCCTTTATACCTTTATAGAGAGTCTGCCGCGGGATCCGGCGCCGATATCACTGGCGCGTCTGCGGGCCCGTCTGAACCTGAAATCCCCTGTGTTCTCGCAGAACCAGACGGTGAGGCGTGCCATGGAGCAGCTCCGTGAGATTGGCTATCTGGATTACACTGAGATCCAACGGGGACGTACAAAACTCTTCTGCATTCACTACCGCCGCCCCAAGTTAAAGCCACCTCATGATGAGAGTGCGGAGAACCCACAGCTGCCTGCCACACCGGGTGATGTCAGCCCGGAGATGGCTGAAAAACTCAAGCTCCTTGAGAAACTGGGCATCACGCTTGATGACCTGGAGAAACTTTTCAAATCCCGCTGAACATAGGCTGTAGTGAGTAATCCATTTCTGTTTACTTACTACAGCTTATATTGCTGCCTCTGATGAGTGTTCAGCTCACTACAGTTTATATAAGCAGTGATGAGAGCAACCCATACCAGAAGCAAATCCTTCCTGATCCACAAACTCTTCATGATGGCATTCCTGTTAATGCCAGAACCCTGCGAACCCGTCGTAGTCCCTACATAAATCGTAACGTGCTCACTACTGCTTATGTTGCCGGCTACAGTTTAATTCACTCACTACAGCTGATTTCAAGTGGTTTACTCACTACAGTTTATATAAACTGTGGTGAGTGACATTGTCACTTGAGAGGAGGTAGTGTCCGGAGGATTTGTGCCGCATCATGCCCGTCGCCGGTGAACGGTACGGCCAGCGTGGCCGCCATATCCAGCGCAAACACTCTGGTATAGACCTCCATTGAACGCGGATCCTTGTGACCGGCCAGCGCCTGGATGACTTTCTTCGGCTGACGGTGATAGAGCATATGCATGATATAGCTGTGCCGGAACGTATGCGGGGTCACGGGAATTGAAAAATATACCCCGTCAGCTTCTGCCCGCTTTACTGCCTGTTTCAGCCAGTTACGCATGGTCTCATCGGTCACCGCCCATAAAGGTTCGCGCCGGCGGGGGCGGGTGGTGACCATCCAGCTCTCCATCTGCCTGACATAGCTTATATCGGTCAGTGGTACCAGACGGACCTCATCTTTCGGCGGGCGCCCGCGTCGCGCACGCACTTTTTCAGACAGCACCCTCACAAACGGCCTTAAACCATCGAGATCAAATGACTCCGGGGTCAGCGTCCGGGCTTCTCCGATACGGATGCCGGTGTTCCACATGGTGGCAAACAGCATGTGATGCCGCTGGTCGGGCATATACCAGAGGAGGGCACTGACTTCCGGCGCCAGCAGGTAGGCCGGAGTGGCGCCGGTGGAGGTGGCCATGCGTCGTAATGCCACGGCGGTCGCAAAATCAACGCCCGGGGCGATCGGCAACAACGAAACGCGTTCTGGTGAATTCTGCAGGGGAATGACGTTGTTCATCAGTTATTTTTCACGTAGCGCACGCACTGTTTATGGATACAGGTATTTTGCACCTGACCGGCCGATCCTGCCATGACAATAAATCGCAGCGCGCGGATCCTTTTATTGTCTTATCCCGCATTATTGCGGGTAAAACCAAATGAGTAAAGGATCCTTTTTCAACATAGATCCACGTTAAAGCCAGTCATGACGCGGCCTGAGGGCTGTTTTACGGTTTTTGGGAGAAATGGGGTAATGCCAGGACAGACATGATCGGACCATAATGAGAATGGAGCAGAGAAGAAGAGGATGCGCTACGTGAATTCTGACCTGTTACAACTCTCCTGTAACCCTGTCAGTTTTCACGCAGCGCAATGTAGTTGCTGACTACTGACAGTTGAGATGACGGCCGGCATCCTGTATACGGATAATAATAATTTCAGTATCAGTCTGCAGTAAATAAATCAGATGCCGTACAACAGGTAAGAAAAAATATATTTTAATTTTTCGTGCATTCAGTTGGTAGATATAAAATTGCATCACAACCATCTGAAAAAAAGAATCTGAGAGTTGTTTACACCTTTATCCAGAGTTATTATATTTTTTTTGCTTTAGCATGGCACATTTCTATGAAATGTGCGCTAATTCCCGAACTAATAACCAAAGGTAATTGCAACTATTACAGGCTAAAATATTTATTTTTCTTTTTCCAGATTAATTAAGTCAATAGCACCCTCCAGTGGTAGTGCTCTAGAGTAATACCATCCCTGTGCATAACTCTGAGGCCAGAATGACTTCAGATAACTTACCTGCAATTGTGTTTCAACACCTTCGAATACAATTTTATCAGCAATACTTCTAAACATTTCATGCAACCCAGGAAGAAGGTTATAACTCAATGAATCAGTACCGATCGCATCAGTTAGACATTTATCTATTTTAATTTCATCAACGTCAAGAGCGGTGATCAAATTTAAATTGGAATACCCCGTTCCAAAATCATCAATAGCAAACCTGACGCCATGTTTTTTATAAAAATCGATATGTTCTTTCATTTCTTCAAAATCTCCGCCTTGACGCTCCGTTATTTCAAGAATAATCGTCCCAAAGGGAATATTGTATTTTGAAATTAGTGAAGTAAGTGTTTCCTTAAATTTAACCGAATCAAGATCACACGCGTTAATATTTATACTTAGAAATAATTTGTTTTGTTTGGCAATGTGAATAAAATCATTTATTGCATGTGTAACTACGTATAATGTAACTTCTCCCTGTAACCCCTCTTTTTCTGAAAGAGGTATAAACACATCAGGACCAATATTTCCAAGTCTTTCATCCTTCCACCTAAGTAAAGATTCGAATCCGCAGATGGTATCGTTATTAATCTTGTAAATAGGTTGGTAGGCCACTGATAATCTTCTATCTTTTAGCGCTTTTGTAAATCTTACCGAAAGGGAGTCATTAATTTCACGTTTATCCATAATGATGATATAGATCATCAAGCCTGATATTAGGGATACTATTACTAATAATACAGTTATACTCCAGTGTTCAAATAATACATTCAAAAAGTATCCTCCCCCGGCAATGCAGAGATCATAATGGTGACTGCACGCTTCGGACTGAATAAATCTCATAGGGAGGTTGGCATGTTTATCCAGAAGCGCAGAGTCAGGTCCAATTTTAAAGAAGTGTTCATTATGTTTTCTATTTCCCACTACTGCACTGAAATTTTTTGTATGCAGATCAGTTTCAAATCGCTTAAATGAAAATGGTGAGACAATAACTGCTATTTCTTTGGAGATATATGCATCGGCAGAAATACCATTTTTTAATGCAACACCAAACAACCATATGCCTTCCTTTGATTGGATTTTTTTCTCAAAATGATCAAGAGATAATGGGAGGCGCATAACCCCCCAAATAGCGCTACAGGTTAACCCGATTTTCGACGTGTAGCCTACATCTTTAATCAGAGAATAAGGCCAAACAACACCTCTGAGATGCTGAAGATTCTCATAGGAACAGGGCCAACTGCTCACATCCGAGCTTGATCTTGCTGCCGCGTTAACAGTATCAACCTGAAGCATGAGAGACTCAGCACGGTTAAGAACATCAGAAGTATAATCCTTAATTCTGTCCCGAAAAATCAGGTATGCGATCCCTTCTAAGGATATGAAGAAAAACAAACCAGATAAAAGTAAAGAAAATATCAAAATCAAAGGATTATATTTCTTTTTTTCAAAACAAATCCATTTTTTTATCTTAAGCATAATCATCCAGCGCCTCCTGAAAACAGTGTACCGCAGAAACCAGCTATTGTTTCCGGCCAGTTTCATTTACCAGCCCACCGACTCTAATGTTATAGTATCGGCATTTCTTTATATTACTTTACTCTATAGTTATCATATGTGTAACTATTTAACAGGAATCATTTTGAATAATTAATTTATTCCTGATTAAATAATTTATAAAAATATCATTGGCTGCGAATATCGTTAATTTATCAATATGAAGAACATCATTTAAATTGTAACAAAACTCTTTGCTTTATAAATTGTAAAGATGTAGGTAATTTGATAACATTAAATATGTTTACGTAGAAAAAAAGTGTATTTATTAAAGAAATGAAAGTTGATTTGAATTTTCAATAATAGTGAATCGCCATGGGTTTAACAGACACCTCAGAATCATTTATGGACTACCCCCACAACAGTGGACAAATTCTGTCCTCACGACGGAGGCCTGTTCGAAGGCCTCCGGACTGACGCCACCGAGATGACTGTGGCGCCGGGCCCGGTTGTAGAACACTTCAATGTAATCGAAGATATCCGCCCGGGCCAGATCCCGGGTTTTGTATATTCTCTTCCTGATACGTTCTTTTTTCAGTGAACTGAAGAACGATTCGGCCACCGCATTATCCCAGCAATTGCCACGCCGGCTCATACTCGGAGCCAGGTTATTGGCCCGGCAGAAGCGCTGCCAGTCGTCACTGCCATACTGGCTACCTTGATCGCTATTTACGATGACCTCGCCGTCCGGTTTTCGCCGCCAGACCGCCATCATCAGTGCATCCAGCGCCAGTTCGCGTGAGAGAGTGGGCTTCATCGACCAGCCCACCACGTTACGGGCGAAGAGCTCGATAACCACCGCCAGATACAGCCAGCCCTGCCAGGTGCGGATATAAGTAATGTCGGTGACCCAGACCTGATTGGCCCGGACAACAGTAAACTGCCGCTGCACGCGATTAGGGGCAACCACTGAAGGTCTGCCAGCGATACGACGCGGCGCTTTATAGCCGCGCACGGCTTTAATCCGGTTCAGTTGCATAATACGGCCCACCCGGTTTTTACCGCAGGTTTCCCCGATTTCGTTCAGGTCGCCATGAACCCGCCGGTAACCGTATACGCCTCCGCTCAGTGAATAGGAGTCACGGATAAGCGTCAGCAGACGCTGATTATCTTTATCACGTGCCGAGACCGGGTTATGCAGCCACGCGTAGAACCCGGCCCGGGCGACTCCAGTACCCGACACATTGTCATCACACCCCATACAGTGCGGTGCTCATTGATAAAGCGGTACTTCAGTCGGGCTCCCTTGCAAAGTACCGCGCGGCCTTTTTCAGGATATCCCGTTCTTCTTCGGTACGTTTTAGCTGTGCCCGTAGTTTCAGGATCTCGCTTTTGGCTTCCAGTAAATCCCGGGCATGCTGCTCGCTGTTATCCGGTTTGATAGCCCGTAGCCACTTGTAGAGGCTGTGGGCAGAAACGCCCAGACGGTCAGATACTTCGGCAACGGAATAACCGCGTTCCGTTATCTGTCGGACGGCTTCTTCCTTAAATTCAGGTGTAAATCGTGGTGTGCCCATATGCTCCCCCTATGCTCAAACTATAGGGCAGGATCGTCTACCGGGGTGGGGTCAGTCCAAACTATAGGGCAGGATCGTCTACCGGGGTGGGGTCAGTCCAACTATAGGGCAGATTTGTCTACGGGCTCGGGGGCACTCCATTCATCCAAGAAACCGCCTCAAAGACATCAGCAGTGTCGAGGGCGTCAATTCCTTGCTGGATATTCTTATATCGGATTCCAATCGGTCGCTTAACAGACCAGTATAATTCTTGAAAGGCTTGTATTTTCCAAACGTGGAAATCCGAAAAGGTTTAGATGATATCAAGTCCAGCCCGGAATCTCAGTGAGATAAAAGGATATGATTGTCTGATACCTGATACTGACCATTTCACGGACAGAAACTGAGTAACAGTTCATATAGACAATTCCTTAACAAAAATGAGGCATATTTACCCCCTTATTTGTCGTTTTGTTCATGACAATAGACGCTATCCTACTGGAACCCTGACGTACACAGAACCAGGATACTATTATTCGACCATTTTTCCCCCGTGAGGAATGGTCTTTTTTTCATTAACTTGCCATTACCCCGATGAATTTGAAGCCCAGAATACCGGTGCATTAAGTCCTAAAAATAACGATTACCTACACATACCTCACATTTGTTACATTGCACAACAATTAAGCAACGTGGCTATCTGAACCATAAGCTGGTATGATATTTGCACACTGATGAATACATAACATCAGACAGTTTATTGAAGCGGTCCGGGGGATGTCGCCGGACCGCTTTTTTTATTTGAAGGTATTATTAACTGAAATACTGATAATGATATATTCAGAGATTTGAAGTTGTCCCTTAAAAGTACTGTAAGAAATTGATCTTTAAATACTTAATCTAAATAGGTTAGGGAAGGTGCGAATAAGCAGGTCATTTCTTCCCAAGCTGACTCGCTGATTAAAATTTCGCGGATCTGGGCCGATTTTTTTCCCGCAAACACATCGAATCAGCCTATTTAGGCTATTTTTTCCACCATTTCTGGCGTTATTTCCGGTTTTTACTGAGATCTCTCCCACTGACGTATCATTTGGTCCACCCGAAACAGGTTGGCCAGGGTGAATAACATCGCCAGTTGGTTATCGTTTTTCAGCAGCCCCTTGTATCTGGCTTTCACGAAGCCGAACTGCCGCTTGATGATGCGAAACGGGTGCTCCACCTTGGCACGGATGCTGGCTTTCATGTATTCGATGTTGATGGCCGTTTTGTTCTTGCGCGGATGCTGCTTCAAGGTTTTTACCTTGCCGGGACGCTCGGCGATCAGCCAGTCCACATCCACCTCGGCCAGCTCCTCGCGCTGTGGCGCTCCTTGGTAGCCGGCATCGGCTGAGACAAATTGCTCCTCTCCATGAAGCAGATTACCCAGCTGATTGAGGTCATGCTCGTTGGCCGCGGTGGTGACCAGGCTGTGGGTCAGGCCACTCTTGGCATCGACACCAATGTGGGCCTTCATGCCAAAGTGCCACTGATTGCCTTTCTTGGTCTGATGCATCTCCGGATCGCGTTGCTGCTCTTTGTTCTTGGTAGAGCTGGGTGCCTCAATGATGGTGGCATCCACCAAAGTGCCTTGGGTCATCATGACGCCTGCTTCGGCCAGCCAGCGATTGATGGTCTTGAACAATTGACGGGCCAGTTGATGCTGCTCGAGCAGGTGGCGGAAATTCATGATGGTGGTGCGATCCGGCAGGGCGCTATCCAGGGATAATCGGGCAAACAGGCGCATGGAGGCGATTTCGTACAGGGCATCTTCCATGGCACCGTCGCTCAGGTTGTACCAATGCTGCATGCAGTGAATACGCAGCATGGTCTCCAGCGGATAGGGCCGTCGGCCATTGCCCGCCTTGGGATAAAACGGCTCGATGACAGCGGTCATATTCTGCCATGGCAGAATCTGCTCCATGCGGGAGAGGAAAATCTCTTTTCGGGTCTGACGGCGCTTAGTGCTGAATTCACTATCGGCGAAGGTGAGTTGATGGCTCATGATGTCCCTCTGGGATGCGCTCCGGATGAATATGATGATCTCATATCAGGAACTTGTTCGCACCTTCCTTAGGTATGACCGTGCCCAGGGAACAGCCGTGAGGATGGATTATCGTAACTACAAATTGTGTAAACACAAAAAGAGTATGTACTTTCCGGCCTTCAGCCAAAAGATATTCACTCACCACGCTGTCCAGCGCGTTCAAAATCATGTCAGGTAATACGTTAAACACCGCAACAAGCCAGTCTATATAACAGCCTGAAAAAAATGAAAAAATAAATCATAAGAATTCTAAAGTATATCTGCGTATATGCCGATACACCTATATATTTACCATGGAGGTTCTATGTCTATATCAATACAAACTAATACAAGTATAAAAAGTTCTAACAGTTCAGCTAATAGTGAATCATCTCAGATATCACAAATTTTAAAGAAGATACAGTCACTTACAGAAAAACTTGGTAAGGTGTCGTCAGAAGATGGTATGACAACAGATCAGAAGAAAGAGATGGTGGCTATCATACAAAAGCAAATTCAAAGTTTGTCTGCTCAATTACAACAGTTACTAAAACAGCAGGCTGAGAAGCAGGACAAGGAAACGCAGACTCAGTCAGGTAAAAGGGAAGATAAGAACCTCGAAAATACTATTGATGTTTATGTATGAATAGGTATTCCGGTGTGGAGAACCCTCACAACCGTTGAATAATTTTGGCCTCGTGACGAGGCCTATTCAAAGGTCTCCGGACAGACGTCACCGAGATGACCGTGGCGCCGGACCCTTTAAATCATTCAATTAATAACCTTACTTGTAGAGGTTCTCTCACTTAACATGTTCCTAGCCTAGCGGGGACAAATGCGATAGCAGTTGCTCGTTGATCTTCATCCCTTTACGCTTCAGGGCATCGACCGCTCTTTCCATATAGACGGTATTCCACAACGAGATAGCTGCCGTCAGCAGCGTCAGTCCGCTGGCGCGGTAGCTCTGATTTTCCGGTTTACGATCCTTGATTTCACCCAGACGGAGAAGGAATACCGCGCGCGCCAGCGCGTTACGGGCTTCTCCTTTATTCAGTCCCGCCTGGACCCGCCGACGAAGTGCCGGATCGCGGAACCTGTCGAGCATATACAGCGTTCGTTCAATACGGCCAATTTTCCTCAGTGCTTTGGCAAGTCCGTTTTGCTTGGGGTAGCTGGCTCGTCACGGTTCCCTGCTTTATCGAGGTTGCCAGGCGCAGCACTTCACGCCAGTGAATTTCGATCTCTTTCAGATGGAACTGGTCACCCTGACCTGCTCTCCATTGATTATCAGAGGCCAATGTTAGTCCCGCATCAGGGTAATCATGACAAATTCTCACTTCCGCTCTTCGCTCACAGCTGCCTGTCTACGTGGTCAATCTCCCTTACCGCAGCCTGGTAGTACAAAAAACGACCTTAATGTACAATAATTTTCGATATCCAAACTGACTCCTTATAGTCCTGTCGGGTTTCGCCACCACTGATTTGAGCGTCAGATTTCGTGATGCTTGTCAGGGGGGCGAAGCCTATGGAAAAACGCCCCGGCGGGGCGTTACCTTATCGTTCTTGTTCTGGCTTCTCGTTACGCTTACCGTCTACGTTATTTGTCTCTTAGAAAGATCCGTCCGCTCGCCGCAGATAAGTGACCGAGCGTAGCGAGCGAACGGTCGAGGAAGCGGAAAAGAACCGGATATAACTTGGAGCACTGACGCTGTGATGACCAAACAAGAACAAACGACGCTGAACATGGCGAAATTCATTCAGGCGCAATCTCTAATTTTACTGGAGTAAGCTCAACGAACTTGATCTCGATACTGAGGCCGACCTGTGCGAAAAATTGCATGAGGATGCGGAACAGCTCTTTCGCACTCTGGCTATTCGTCTGGATAATTTTCAAGAGGATTTCTAATGGCCCGTGTATCCATTAGCGAAGCGGCACGTCTTGTCAGTGTCAGTCGCCCGACGATTTACAAGCTACTTAAATCTGGTGAGCTAAGTTACACCTCCGTTGTAAAGAATGGAAAGCACGTGAAAACCATTGATACTGCTGAGCTTATACGTGTTTTCGGTGCTCTTGAGGTTGTAATGGGTGGCAAAAGTGACACTGTAAAATTTGACGATGTTAATACGCCGGTTAACAGTGATTTTTTACAGTCTTTACAACATCAGGTGACGCTTTTACAGGCGGAGAATGCCGGGCTTAAAGATGCGGTAAATGCAAGGGATGAGCATATCAGTTCACTTCGTCAGGCCATGCAACTTCTGGAGCATAAACAGAGCGCTTCTGACACGCAGAGTGTTCCTTCAAAGCCTTGGTGGCAATTCTGGAAATCCCATTGAGTCATTACCACGCATTCCGGTCATAGCGTTCGACTAGCCGCCAGGCTATCACCGGATATGGATGTTTATACTTTCCCATCTGATCGCTTTGCCCGCATTTTGATTTCTGATGGCTGAGAAAGGCTAAAAAATCGTCTCACACCCCACGCAGTATGCACTGCTCAGCCGGAAGCCTTTGCTGGCAAGGCTTCCGGTGGTATACCACCCCTTGTATGAAATGGTATACCCGCATCTGTTTTTATGCCGTTAAAGCCAGTCGTAGCAAGGCCTGTAGGCGGTATACAAAGTGGTGACTGGCTTGGTATACCAGAAAAGCCGCTCTGATGGCTTCAGTACCGCACAGGATAAGGGATTGCACCTGGTATACTTTTTTCTGTTTGTGTGACGCGATAGCAGCATCTCACTATGCTCGGTGCAATGGATAAAAGACTCGTCATGGCTGCGCCCCGACACCCTGTCAGCGCCTCACGACCCCGCAATAAATTGCGTGTCCATTCACCGCTTTCGTCAGTTGTTCCTCATGGTGTGTCTAAAGCGGATGCAAGCTGTATGTATTCTGTAGGTAAAGTGTAGGTATTGTGTCGGTACATCCATAAAACATGCAGGTATTTTGTAGGTAATCTGTAGGTGTTCCAATATGGGATGTAGGTATTCTGTAGGTATCTAAAATCACTTCCTGAAATACAGGCACGACGGCGATGTATACACGGGGTGATACAGTCGCGGTGCCAAAGGGTTCCCCTTTGAAACCTGTTGTGGTTCTACGAACCACAGAAGCAAACTGCCTGAAACAGTCCTTTTATGGCGCATCTGGCGTGAAACCGTCCGCCAGTCACCTGCGTGCATAGCCATGCAGTTGCGCAGAAATCATCAGGGGCGTTTTTCAGGGTTTGAGACAGGGAAAGGTGCCGGAAACAGTCAGCCCGCCTCAGAAACGCGCTGAGTCAGTCTGGGCGGTGCGCGTAATGCGACGTTATGGTAAATCCGGGCTGCTGAGTGTTGACCTCTCACTATCGCAACCCAGTTAGTGTAGTAAATTAAACACAACTAGCCTTTAATTAATATTGGATGGATAGACTTGATGTTTGTCTTATTGACAAGTGTCTTGTCTGTGTTTATTCTTCTTTTATCTTAACAAGACAATGGAGTGTTTCATGACTAGTGGTATTTTCTTATCCCGTGAAGATTTGATGTTGTTATCAGACCAAGCAAAAGAAGAAGTGCTGGCATTGGCTACTGGGGATTCGGTTTCTGGTGCTTATGAGGAGTCGGAAGATGGGCCTACTGATCTTTCCTCGCTTCAGGCAGAAAGGCTTGTTCGTGGTTTAAGTGATAAGTCGCGAACAGTGCTGAAAGCTATTCTTGAAAGCGAGGATGGTGAGCGAGGGTTCTGGTGCAAGAGTCTCGCAAAGGAGCTTGGTTTTGATGTCTCTGAACTTTCAGGTGTCTGGTCAGGGCTTACACGCAGAACTCGCACGGTAAGTGATGATTCTGAGGCTTATTTGATTAGCTGGGCTTGGGATGATGACCGTGATGATTACTATGGAACGCTACATCCAACAACATATCGCAACTGCAAGAAAGCTATGAATTTTTGATTGTTATCGCTGTGATTTTTCCCTGTGAGCCCGCCATGTGCGGGCTTTTTTCATTGGCTCGGGTAGTGGGGCGTTATGGTAAATCACTGATGTAAAAAAAGCCCTCATGAAGAGGGCTTCTAGATTCCTACATAAGGATAACTAGTCATCTTTTTTAGGATGTTGTAGTTCAAACTTTTTCTCATACTGAGAGATAGCTGATTGTGAACGCCCAACCAGATCACCGATCTCGGATTGAGTGTACCCATCATCCCGAAGAGACTTAACAAAGACTGGTCGCTCTCTCCTTGATAAGGTTTCCCACGTGGCTTTTACCGTAGCATTGGTTAATGCTTTTTGTTGTTCGATTGCCTTCGCTGTCAACGTTACACCAGCTGCGAGGGCGCTAATTTGCGCGTCAATTTCAGCCCTTTCACTTCTTTTCATGGGGATGTCTCTTTGAAACTTGTTAAAAACGAATGCAAATCGAATAAAAAACAAATATTTTATAGGTTGAAAATGAATTTTTGTCAAATTGTTTGTTGGGTTTTAGGCGCTGCAAACGACAATAAACCACCCACTTGATAGCGTTTAAAGCTCGCAGAATGGGTTTTCTTATTGGTACATGTAGTGAGGCGTTATGGTAAATTAGAGAGACTTCCAGGTACAAAAAAGCTCCTAAGAGCTTTTTTGGGAGGAAGTGGTTAGTCTTTCTTTCCGCCAAATAAGAAACCGACAATTCCAGCAACGATCGTGGAAACGCTAGTAAATAATGTTTTCGTGAATTCAGGAATGTCCTTACCTGTTCCTGCGGTAGATACATACACCCATAATATACTTACCAACATAAGGATTATTATTAATGATATGAGTATCAGAGATCCTGTTTTGATGATTAAATCTCCGTAATCTTTCAATTCTTTTTTTGTCTTTGGTTTGTGAGCTGATGCTACCTTTGTCGTGATTATAGACTCTATGCGCTGCCAAAATTCATCAGCATGAAAGTTTGTTGAAGAGTTAGGTTGAGATTGTTGGTTTGTTGTGTCGCCAACAATATTTATATTAAACGCATTGTTATTTTGGCCACCGCCACCGAACATACCCATTAGCCGACCCTTTGTTTTATGTATTCTTCGCTGTAAGCGTTTGATTTTTTATCAAAGACATCATTTATTGTGCTTGGTGTCAAAGGGTTTTCCCCTGGTATGCTGTTGTTATCTGTCTGAATTAAAACGCATTTACCGCTATATGTTGCCGACTCCATTTCTGCTACATTTAGGGAAGGTGCGAATAAGCAGGTCATTTCTTCCCAAGCTGACTCGCTGATTAAAATTTCGCGGATCTGGGCCGATTTTTTTCCCGCAAACACATCGAATCAGCCTATTTAGGCTATTTTTTCCACCATTTCTGGCGTTATTTCCGGTTTTTACTGAGATCTCTCCCACTGACGTATCATTTGGTCCACCCGAAACAGGTTGGCCAGGGTGAATAACATCGCCAGTTGGTTATCGTTTTTCAGCAGCCCCTTGTATCTGGCTTTCACGAAGCCGAACTGCCGCTTGATGATGCGAAACGGGTGCTCCACCTTGGCACGGATGCTGGCTTTCATGTATTCGATGTTGATGGCCGTTTTGTTCTTGCGCGGATGCTGCTTCAAGGTTTTTACCTTGCCGGGACGCTCGGCGATCAGCCAGTCCACATCCACCTCGGCCAGCTCCTCGCGCTGTGGCGCTCCTTGGTAGCCGGCATCGGCTGAGACAAATTGCTCCTCTCCATGAAGCAGATTACCCAGCTGATTGAGGTCATGCTCGTTGGCCGCGGTGGTGACCAGGCTGTGGGTCAGGCCACTCTTGGCATCGACACCAATGTGGGCCTTCATGCCAAAGTGCCACTGATTGCCTTTCTTGGTCTGATGCATCTCCGGATCGCGTTGCTGCTCTTTGTTCTTGGTAGAGCTGGGTGCCTCAATGATGGTGGCATCCACCAAAGTGCCTTGGGTCATCATGACGCCTGCTTCGGCCAGCCAGCGATTGATGGTCTTGAACAATTGACGGGCCAGTTGATGCTGCTCGAGCAGGTGGCGGAAATTCATGATGGTGGTGCGATCCGGCAGGGCGCTATCCAGGGATAATCGGGCAAACAGGCGCATGGAGGCGATTTCGTACAGGGCATCTTCCATGGCACCGTCGCTCAGGTTGTACCAATGCTGCATGCAGTGAATACGCAGCATGGTCTCCAGCGGATAGGGCCGTCGGCCATTGCCCGCCTTGGGATAAAACGGCTCGATGACAGCGGTCATATTCTGCCATGGCAGAATCTGCTCCATGCGGGAGAGGAAAATCTCTTTTCGGGTCTGACGGCGCTTAGTGCTGAATTCACTATCGGCGAAGGTGAGTTGATGGCTCATGATGTCCCTCTGGGATGCGCTCCGGATGAATATGATGATCTCATATCAGGAACTTGTTCGCACCTTCCCTCAGCTGGCTACATAACAATAATGTTATTTTCCCTTCTGTTGAAGTGATCGAACGGACGCTTGCCGAAGTCGTCACGCTCGCTAACAGATAGGTATTTTCGACACTTACCGCGCAACTGGAAAAGCAGCATAAATCAGCACTCGACAGCCTGCTCATATCAGAGGGTGAACAACCTTCCCGTCTGGCATGGCTGCTACAGCCTCCGGGTAAAATAAACGGTAAAAATGTGCTGCAACATATCGACCGGCTTAATTCCATCGCTGCGCTGGGGTTGCCTGATGGTATTGCACTTTCCGTTCACCAGAACAGGTTGCTTAAACTAGCGCGTGAGGGCCGGAAAATGAGCAGCAGGGACCTGGCAAAATTCACCGATGTCAGACGTTACGCTACGCTGGTTTGTATAATAACAGAGGCCAGGGCCACCCTGACTGACGAAGTGATTGATCTGCACGAGCGTATCCTGGGTAGTCTGTTCAGCAGGGCAAAACGCACGCAGGCCGAACGGCTCCAGCAAACGGGAAAGCTTATTCAGAGCAAGCTGAAGCAGTACGTTACCGTCGGGCAGGCGTTACTTAACGCCAGAGAATCCGGGGAAGATCCCTGGACTGCAATAGAAGATGTCCTTCCCTGGCAGGAATTCATCAACAGCGTGGAAGAAACGCGGTTTCTTTCCCGTAAGGGCAATTTCGACGCGCTTCATCTGATCACCGAAAAATACAGTACGTTGCGTAAATATGCCCCGCGTATGCTGTCAGCATTGCAGTTCATGGCGACACCTGCGGCGCAGGCGCTCAGCGATGCGCTGGACACCATAACGGAAATGTACCGTAAACAACTTCGTAAAGTGCCGCCATCAGCGCCAACAGGGTTTATCCCTGAAAGCTGGCGAAAACTGGTGCTCACGCCTTCAGGCATCGACCGCAAGTACTACGAGTTTTGCATACTGAATGAACTCAAGGGTGCATTACGTTCCGGTGATATCTGGGTAAAAGGATCGCGCCGCTACAAAAATTTTGATGATTATCTCATCCCGACTGCTGAGTTTGAGAAATCCCGACATAATGACCAGTTACAGTTGGCCGTTCAGACCGATAGCCAGGCATACCTTCAGGCCCGTATGACTCTTCTTGCATCTCGGCTGGAAGAAGTTAACGCGATGGCGCTTGCCGGTGATTTGCCCGATGTAGATATCTCAGATAAAGGCGTAAAAATCACTCCACTGGAGAACAGCGTTCCTTCAGGTGTTTCGCCCTTTGCAGATTTGGTCTATGGCATGCTTCCCCATCCGAAAATTACGGAAATACTGGAAGAAGTTGATAGCTGGACGGGATTTACGCGTCACTTCGCGCACCTCAAAAATAATAACGTCAGACCAAAAGACGGAAGACTGTTGCTGACCACCATTCTGGCTGACGGCATCAACCTTGGGCTGACAAAAATGGCGGAATCCTGCCCTGGGGCCACAAGATCGTCACTCGAAGGTATTCAGGCATGGTACATCAGGGATGAAACTTATTCAGCGGCACTGGCCGAGCTGGTCAACGCACAGAAAGCGCGGCCTCTGGCCGCATTCTGGGGCGACGGGACAACATCGTCGTCAGACGGGCAGAACTTTTGGGTAGGCAGTCACGGACGTTATGCCGGTCAGGTCAATCTTAAATATGGTCAGGAGCCGGCGTGCAGATTTATACGCATATCTCAGACCAATACAGCCCGTTCTACGCCAAAGTGATCAGCCGGGTGCGCGACTCAACCCACGTGCTTGATGGCCTGCTGTACCATGAAAGCGATCTGGAAATTACCGAGCATTACACCGATACCGCAGGCTTCACTGAACATGTTTTCGCCCTGATGCACCTGCTGGGATTCGCTTTTGCGCCAAGGATCCGTGATCTTCATGACAAGCGGCTGTTTATTCATGGAAAGGCCGAGCGCTATCCGGGGCTTCAGTCTGTCATATCAACAACCTGCCTGAATATCAAAGACATTGAGTCGCACTGGGATGAGGTATTGCGCCTGGCAACCTCGATTAAGCAGGGGACAGTCACCGCATCACTGATGATGAAAAAGTTAGCCAGTTACCCAAAACAGAATGGACTTGCCAAAGCGCTGAGAGAGATTGGCCGCATCGAACGGACACTATTTATGCTGGACTGGTTCCGTGATCCCGGTCTGCGCCGACGCGTGCAGGCGGGGCTGAATAAGGGTGAGGCCCGTAATGCCCTTGCGCGAGCGGTCTTTTTGCACCGTCTGGGTGAAATAAGGGATCGTGGGCTGGAGAATCAGAGTTATCGCGCCAGCGGGCTGACATTACTGACAGCAGCGATCACGTTGTGGAACACGGTATATATAGAAAGAGCTATTGAGTCACTAAAACGAAAGGGTATCCCGATAAATGAGCGACTGGTCTCTCATCTTTCTCCCCTGGGCTGGGAACATATCAATTTGAGTGGAGATTACGTCTGGCGTAATAATCTTAAGCTGGGATCCGGAAAATACCGCTCATTACGTACAGTCGATACCGCTTTGTACAAAAAACAGTCTTAGCGTGGGATAATTTCCGTTTTCCAAGCGGCCCCCTCCTTGATCAAGGGGGACGTTGCCATGAAACGAAGAACTCGGATTAACTACACGCCAGAGCAGAAGGCGATTATCTGGGACAGATATAAGCAAGGTGATTTTATTACCAGGAGCAGATCATATTCCCCACCATTTTATCCTATCTTCGCGATGGGAATAAGCCAGCGAGAGCGAAACTCGCAAGCGGGACACGCGGAAGCTGGATCAGTAAGTTCATTCAGACTGGCAAACGCCTCATGACAAATGAGACAACTATGCAGGAACACGTTGTAGACGGATATAAGAGGTTCATGGACTTTTTTTATGATTTTAATGGCCTTTCTCTGACATGCGTCCGCGCACAGGTTACATCCATTACAAAGTGCGTTATTAATGGTTAAATTATCTGTGTCAATATTGATACAGTCCTTTGGACAAAATTTTTCACAGGCACCGCAGAGATAACATAATTCAGCTTCAAGTTTGAGCTGGTAAAATGCATACTCGGCGATGGCAGCAGCTATTTCCGTTTCCCCCCCTGAATCGGAGCCCCCCTGCATATTTGAATATATTGAGCGAAAGAAAGCACGTCGCGTATGAGAAATGTGTTCATTAGCCTCACCAGATACGTTAACAATGAAGCCATTGTGCCCGTTAGCAGCCAGAACCTGATTTATGTTGTCGACAGATTCACGCCACATAGAGCCAGTCTTCTTAATCTTAATTTCTGTAACCCCTTCGCTCCAGAGTGAAAGGAGTTTTTCGGGTAAAGGAGGAGGCTGATTATCTTCATACAGAGTGAAACTGCGGATCTTGTAAACCGGTTTTATTCCCTGTACTGCATCAAAAGGACAGGCATCAACACATCGACCGCAATGGTTACACATGTCAGCATCCACAGACAGTGGTGATGTGAGGCTAATTGCCAGCGATGGACATACTCCCTGACAAAGATGACAGTTCGACCACTGATAATGTGTACGTATACATGCTTCGCTAATTCGAACTGCCATCATCCTCTCCTGAAAATAACCTTATTTTATGCCCCCAGCATAAAAAAACTGTACCGTCCAATGACTTCCGCAACGACAGCTATCAGACTGCTCATTGCGACAGCAGGCAACGCAAAACGGCGATTAAGTTTATTCTTAATAAAAGCCATAATGATAAGACCAAGGACAATCAGAGCAAATTTTAACGAAATCAAAATTAATACTGACTCTCTGTCCACATATCGTGGGGTAATACCCCTACTTACGTTACCTGCCATATTGCTTTGTAAAAAAACATATGCGCAGATATTAAGCACCACAGCTAAAACTGAAAAAATAAAAAACAGTCTAATTATTCTTATCATCACTGTATTTCGAGTGTCTTTTTGCAAGGCAACATTAAATACAAAACAGGCAACCAAACCGCCGGTTACCAATGTTGTCGCCCAGAATGAACTATACGTTACCCAACCTGACCATAATACAAATAATGAGTTTATATAGATATTCGACATAACAAAAACAGTACATACTCCAGTGACTGCCGTCACGGAAAGCAATAATTTATGATACCGGTTGGTAAAGAAAAAATATACAATATTTAAGGTGATTAATCCTGTATAAGAACCTACAAATAATACTTCTCGACTCATCCATGAGTTAAATACATTGTTCATTGTATTAAACATATGCCATGGATTACCAAGATGAAAAATTGAAGAAAACAACCCAGCTACAGCGATAAGCGAGCTCGCCATAATAGGGAAATGAATCTTGCTGGTATCTTTAGTCAGAATCACATAAAAGAATGCGAGCAAAAAGCACCCAATAGAAATCTGTATCAGGGTGGTAAAAAAAATCAGAGGCCATTCGTGCATCATTTTTTCTCCTGATGATGGTAACCAACGATAAGATTGGGATGTGTGACTGACGAGTCCGGTAATCCAGTAATATTCGCATTAGTACCATAACGGGCTCGTAGTTCACTGATTAACCCAAATTCAATCGCTCGCATCGGGCATGAATCCATGCAGACGGGATTTTGGCCTTTTTCGCGTAGGTCATAGCAGGTGTCGCATTTCGTCATCATACCTATTGAAGGATTGTACTGTGGCGCACCGTACGGGCATGCCCAAGTGCAATATCGGCAACCCACACACTTTGTGTGATCTACCAATACAACACCGTCTTCCGGACGCTTGTGCATAGCCTGGGTCGGACAATGGCTGACACAGGCGGGCGAATCACAGTGGTTACACGATATGGACAAATGCCATTTTTTGGGGTTGGGATATGCACCTGATTCAATATCGTAAACACGGCGGAAGTTACGACCCACTTCAAGATGATTTTTGTCCTTACAGGAAATGACGCAGGTTTTGCAGCCAATACATTGAGAAACATTAATATAAAAGCCTACCTGATTTGGATTACTCATTTATGCTTCCTCAACCAGAGATGGAAAACGTGCGGGTAAAAGCGCATCTGCGGTCAGTGGTTCACCATTCCACTTTTCAACATTGCAGTAACCCGAATTCCATCCTGATGTGCCCAATCCGGTCGCTACAGCTTCAAACAGCACATTTTCTGTTCCGGCTTTGTCTATCCCGGTATTTTCATCAATATCGCTCCAGCGTCCATGAGGAAGCGCGACCACACCCGGTTTCATGGTTTCAGTGCAATAAACAGGACGTAAAACTTTCCCTAATCTTGAGGAGATCAACACGGTTTCACCGTGTGTGATATTTAGTCTTCTGGCATCAGACGCATTCATATATAAATGACCCGGCCAAGCCTCCCGCAGTTGTGGAACATTATCCAGGGTGCTGTGAGAAGACCTCAGATAATGCGGGGTATAAACCTGGAAAGGATAGTTCCCTTTTTTCTTATTATCCCAGTCATCAAATGTGCTTTGATAACCATTTTCACTTTTGACATACGCCGGGATAGCGGGAATGTCACTCCAGCCATATTCCCTTGCCCGCTGGCTGAGTTTCCCGCAATAAATTTCAAACTTACCACTCTCAGTTTTAAGGGGGGATTTTTCAGGATTAGCAATGAAATCTGAATAGGCGATAAACCCATAATTATCACCTTGATGTCGGTAAACCTGGTACTTCCCTTCTGACAGAAGCTGCTCTAATCCCACTTTTCCCTGTTGAATTTTGCAGTCAATACCATGTTTTGCGATATCCTCAGGAGTAATAGTGACCAGAGGAACCCGCGTTTTTCCATCGTTGTCTACAACGGTGGCACCACTGATTTGATTAAAAAATTGCTGTTTTTCAGAGACAGGGAAGATGTCATTGACCTTGACACCGAGTCGTTTACCTATCTGCTCTGCAATCCACTGATCGCTTTTCGCTTCGTACAACGGAGCCGTAATATTAACCCCCAATAGAAGCACTTCCCGGTTATGAAGGTGTAATACTATCCCTTCACGCTCCCATTCGGTGGTCACTGGCAACACCAGATCGGAGTATTTTGCGTTGGATGAATAATTATAAGCGGGCGTAACAATCAGCTCGATATGAGATCTATAGGCTTCTATTGTTTTTGTGACGTTATTGAATCCCTGCATTGTGTTGTTGGCGCAATGAAAAACCATCTGGATGTTGACGTTTTTGTCTCCACCTTTTAACTGACGACACTTCCCTTCTGTAATCGCCCTGTTTAACTCATTGTGATTAATGCTTGTTGTCACAGGGTTGGGAATATCCGGCAAGCCACTTGGACCTTCATTTACCAGGAAATCCCCGCCATTCGCGGCAAAAAAATGAACAGATGTCCCCGTCATGTTGCCTGAACTCCCCACATGACCGGTCATAAAGCCTAACGTCGAAAAGGCATGAACCCAGCCTTCCCCATTATTTACGCGCGCAGGAGCCCAGCCGCTCAGTAAGGCAACCCGGCGCGTCTGACCAATCTGTCGGGCAAGAGATTTGATGGTTTCAACAGGCACACCCGTTATTTCTGAAGCCCATTCAGGGGTGCAGGGAGCATGTGTGTAGGTTCCGAGCAGGTAATCCTTAAAGTTTTCTTTGGGATCCGCTCCCTCGGGCATATGCTCAGCATCAAAGCCAGTTGTATAGCGGTTAAGAAAATCCCAGTTAACAAGGGGAGCAGAGTTGGGATCGTCCTCCTGCAGTAAAACATACATAATTCCCAGCACCAGAGCATGATCTGTTGCGGGATTCACAGGTACCCATTCAGCGTCAAGAATGGCTGCGGTATCTGTGTAACTGGGATCGATACATATAAATCTGGCTCCCGCTTTTTTGGCCTGGATATAGTGATAGGTAGGTGAACCGGGGCTCGTCCATGCCGGGTTAGCTCCCCAGAGAATAATTAATTCTGAATTTCTCAGGTCTAAACGATCATTAATTCCCCATATACCCCAAGGCACCCCAATCAGGCCGGAGGTTTCAGACCATGCACCAAATGAACGGGTTCCCCAGTCTGAGGTATATCCCCCAGCTGAAGCGAACATATTATAGTAAGGCGGACAGAAATCTTTCTGTCCTGTGACCCATAAAGATTCCTGCCCGTATGTTGATGTTATCCTTTTAGTTTCATCCGCGATTAAATTGAGTGCTTCATCCCAACTGATACGTATCCACTGATCGCGTCCGCGCAATGTTTTATCACCGCCTCCCGGAGCCCAATTTTTACGGCGCATGGGGTATTTTAGTCTGTCGACACCAAATACCTGGTGACGTTGAGAGCGCCCCCGCAGGCACCCCCTCTGTTGCGGCGTCTCAGGGCTATCAAGGTTTAGATCATCCGTTTTCTGGCGAATGACTGTCCCACCACTGACCAGAGCTTTATTTAGACATTTCCCGCCGCAGTCATGCCAGCATGCGGCTGGCTTCCAGACCGGGTCAGACTTTACGTCAGGGCTATTCTGTACTCCTTTAGCGATCAGCCCTCTGCTCATCGGCAGGGCAGCCATAGCAGACAGTGCGGAAGACCATTTAACAAAGGTTCTCCGGCTTAAATTAAATAATTCGCTTTTACGCATGATGATATCCTCAGCGTTGGTGTTAATTTTTGATTACATAGCTGACAACAGAGACTTTACTTTTATTAGATCGAATTTAATAAATTCAGCAGCAAATAATGCCATGTTCTTGTAAAAATCAGTATATGCGTGCTTGGCAACATTATTCATTAATAACCCAACAAAGGCCATGAGATGATTTTCAATAAAAAACACCTGGCAAGTCAGGTTGTCTTTCAATTGAGCCTGTCCCGGTGAGTTTGGAGAGAGTATTTTATTGTTTAAGTGATAAATAAAGTCCAACTCAAACCCTACATGATCAGCAGCCTCAACTTCATTCTCAGGCAAGCAGAAACCATGCTGCTGATAATACATTGCAACCTGCAATGTAGTTTCAGTAAAAAGTAATCCATTATTCGTGTAAGAAGATTCCCACGGTGCTGCTGGCAGGGTGTCAGGGCCAATAAATAATCGGGTGAAATCCCAGTGCAAATTTTGAAAATCGTCAGAGCAATCAGAGATTACCTTATCTTCCAGTGATGAAAGCGATAATTTTAAATACTGTGAAACAGTGGGGACATCACTAAAGTGAACGTCTGTAAAATCTGAAACATTGATTTCTTTAAGGAAAAGCAGCAATGTTACATCCGGTTCGCCAATAAAAATTCGCCGCAATAAATCATAAAGATTCAATCTCACATAAAGATATTCCATATTTAATTCCAGGTATGTTTATATTAACAAATGCATGTCATAGTTTATTAAAATCTGAAAGCCACAGCTACTGTGAGGTTCAGGGATTGCTCATCGCAGGCATTCATGCGCATGATGGAGATGACATCCAGTATGTCGGTTTAAATGCGATGAACCCCCTCCATTCTTAACACGTTAACTGGCTTGATCCCATAGACATCCAATCAAAACCATGATAAATATCTGCAAAAAATGTAGTGTTCATCAGCTTCGCTCCGCTTTCCCCGCCCCCACTAGAGATTTTTACTATAACAACTGTTTACTCCAAATGTGGTATAAATCATTCTAATTAATCTGGTTAAAAGATATTATAGAATTTCAGTCAAACAATGTCGAAAGAATGGCAGTTGGGAGGGATTATGATCAAAATCAATAATAAGCACTGGATTTCCACCTCATCGCCTCTGGAAAATAAGAAGATAAACACTGGCCTTTTATTTTCCACCGATACTACTGACTTCTCAAAAAAAACGGAATTTCACTCACATTCATGGATTCAGTTTATATATACACGCACAGGCACTGTCTATGTGGAGGTTGATGAAAAATTCTGGCACTTACCTCCGCTTCATGGCGTGTGGCTCCCAAAGGATAGTAGCCATGCCTTATGGAGTTCAGAAAAGGCCGAATATATCTGCATTAACATAAATAAAGACTTTGATGGAGCGCTGAACAATGTCGTCAGTAAACTTGTAGAGATAACACCCATTATAGATAGCTATTCTGCATATTTTCTCAGTCACTCTCACGAATTAATCAAAGCCCAGGAACTGAAAGAATGCGCATTTATACATTTCCTTATTGAACTTAATGAAGTAAGTTTTACGTTACCTTACCCTGTCTCACCTGAACTCATTGCATTATGTCGTGAAATTCAGGCTGAATCAGGGCTATCACATACACCAGAGCAGTGCGCAGAAAAACTAAGTATTTCAATGAGTACTTTTGTGCGTCGTTTCAAAAAAGAAACAGGAATGACTTACCAGGAATGGCGTCTGAGAATGCGTTTACTTCAGTCAATAACCAGAGTCAGAAAAAATGAGAGTATTTTTA
This sequence comes from Citrobacter freundii, assembly GCF_029717145.1. Classification (NCBI taxonomy): domain Bacteria; kingdom Pseudomonadati; phylum Pseudomonadota; class Gammaproteobacteria; order Enterobacterales; family Enterobacteriaceae; genus Citrobacter; species Citrobacter freundii. The sequence goes on from NZ_CP099223.1 coordinate 23,678, forward strand.
ATATTGCGCTGGATACAGGCTATTCTTCCGCATCCGCTTATATTTATGCGTTCAAAAAAGTATTTGGTGTATCCCCCACCAGGTACAATATAGACAATCAATAATAATTATCATCGAGACAATTCTTTGAAATAGTTAGTTCGCGTCGAGTTATCAGTATGCATAGCTTGCGAATTGATAATAAATTTTTCAAATAAAAGCCAGTCATTTTATGTGTTCTGGCAATGAATAGCGGTCATAATTCATGTGATTTTTATCCCAGAAAGAAAAGCCCTCCTCAGGGCTTTTTCATTTTATTTTTTAAGAAAATGTTTCAATAAGATGATGACTGAAACGCTCGATTTCATTCTTAACATCCGGTGCTTTGACCACATCGTTAGTGATAAAAGTTGGTAGCGCTTTCATGCCCAGAAACTGATTAGCCTTGTGAAAATGCATGTAAACTCCATCCACGCCCTGCCCCTCAAAGAACGGCACTGTTGCAAAGTTAGCGATGAGGCAGCCTTTTGTCTTATTCAAAGGCCTTACATTTCAAAAACTCTGCTTACCAGGCGCATTTCGCCCAGGGGATCACCATAATAAAATGCTGAGGCCTGGCCTTTGCGTAGTGCACGCATCACCTCAATACCTTTGATGGTGGCGTAAGCCGTCTTCATGGATTTAAATCCCAGCGTGGCGCCGATTATCCGTTTCAGTTTGCCATGATCGCATTCAATCACGTTGTTCCGGTACTTAATCTGTCGGTGTTCAACGTCAGACGGGCACCGGCCTTCGCGTTTGAGCAGAGCAAGCGCGCGACCATAGGCGGGCGCTTTATCCGTGTTGATGAATCGCGGGATCTGCCACTTCTTCACGTTGTTGAGGATTTTACCCAGAAACCGGTATGCAGCTTTGCTGTTACGACGGGAGGAGAGATAAAAATCGACAGTGCGGCCCCGGCTGTCGACGGCCCGGTACAGATACGCCCAGCGGCCATTGACCTTCACGTAGGTTTCATCCATGTGCCACGGGCAAAGATCGGAAGGGTTACGCCAGTACCAGCGCAGCCGTTTTTCCATTTCAGGCGCATAACGCTGAACCCAGCGGTAAATCGTGGAGTGATCGACATTCACTCCGCGTTCAGCCAGCATCTCCTGCAGCTCACGGTAACTGATGCCGTATTTGCAGTACCAGCGTACGGCCCACAGAATGATGTCACGCTGAAAATGCCGGCCTTTGAATGGGTTCATGTGCAGCTCCATCAGCAAAAGGGGATGATAAGTTTATCACCACCGACTATTTGCAACAGTGCCGCCATGTTCACCCGAAGGTTCTGCAGGTCCTGATGGGGCACAAGAAGTTTGAATCAACGGAAGTGTACACAAAGATATTTGCGCTCGATGTGGCCGCCAGTCAGCAGGTCCGGTTCTCACTCGATACGCAGGATGCGCTGCAGCTTCTGCGCGGCAATCGTTAGCCCTGTTCACGATAAAAATGGCTTAGCTAACTTAATATCTGTTTCGTGTAGATAACTAACATCCAACGGAAAGCGGTCACTATCATAAATGGGCGGGAGCATTCATAACAGGCGGTTACTTTCATAACTTGATCACAGATAAGATATCGCTGCGTTCATAAAACTCGGCTCATTTAGACGGCGTAAAGCCCTCAGAATAGGCTGCACTTATGAAAACGACCGCTTTTGATTGGAATATTATGAGTATGACCGCCTTGTAGCGTCATTGTTATGAATGTGACCGCCTTCATGCGACGGTCAACGCGAGTCGCGCCGAGCGGTTATGAACAATGAACATGATTTCCCGACCTTTTTTGGTCTCGTTGTAATCAAGATAACCAATGCTCTTCAGATCCTTCATCGCGCGCCGTATGGTTGCATTCTGATCTTTAACCTGAGATTCCATAGCAAGCCTTTCACGTAGACGCTTCATAGAGACGTACAGCGTGCCTGCTGGCATGCTTTCGAAATAGACATACAGAGACTGAGCAGACTCTTTACGTGACAGCGCCGAGAGTGCTTTCAGACCAAGCAGAACCTTATGATCGTAGCGATATAATTCCCAGAGGCTTGGGTCACCGACTAATTCGACCATATTAGTATCCATGTCCAGCTGGGCACGCTGCACAAGGTGAGTAACGAGGCTGCGCTTTCCATCCTGGCTACGAAACGAGAGAGTAACGCTGGATAGGTTAAACAGTGCCTCACTTAACCGGTTACGGGCACGTCCATTGATATCTGTTGGCCGGAGGCCGCACATCCTCGCAAACTCAGAGAACGGCAGACAAATTTTATCCGCAGTATATCCGTACTTGGAGAAAGCAGAAATGATGCCAATCCAGGTTTTAAAGTCAGTTGACATGCCGAGCTTTGCGCCCTGAATTTTGATGTTGGTATAGCCTTCCTGTCGAGCCACCTCCAGGCTGGATAGTTCTTCAGAAGCATCAATCAGAAAATCGCGTTTTCCCTTTTCCTTTGGCGACACAGGAGTAAACACGCTAAGACGTAACAGAGCTACAGGCTGAACTGTCTTATTACTGTTCGGAGTCAGTTCATAACTTTCTCCAGAAACTTTCTTGTTGATAGCAAAAGGACTTTGCTGCGCTTCAGAATTTTCCATTTATCCACATCCAGTGAGTAAAAGCAGCCATGATTATGATAGTAACCGCATCTAGGTTATGAAAATAACCGCCTCAGTTATGAAAGTAAACGCTACGGTCATGAAAGTAACCGCTTTTTTTATGAAAGTAACCGTCAGAATCCTGTTTTTTTAATTATGGATCATATGCTTATAGGGAGAGTGATCTCTTTTGTACTTATATGATCTGTATATTGATCTGAATAATTGATCTATCCGTTGGATATGTGAATAAAATTGATATTAATCATGATGCTACAGAAGCATATGCAAGGTCGTGTTTCGAGCGTAAGTGCTACCTTCGATCCTTAAGCAATTGCGCTTCCTCGCCTGTTCGCGGGCAAGCCCGGTCACAGGCTGTGGCGAGCACTACGATTGTATCCTTCGAACCGGACTCGTAGTTTATGGTTTGTTAACTGACATTGACCATAACCCAATTTTGATAAGCGTAGACAAATAGCCTGATGAACATTTGAGTAAATGAGTTTAGGAGTAAAATATCATTTACTCATTCTCTTTTAGCCATGCATCGACAAGATCATTCATCACGTCAGAAATCGATACTCCTTTTCGAGCACATGCGGCTTTAAGTCTTTGATGTTTATCTTCTGGCATGTTGAAGTTCAAACGCTTTTGTACAGCCGCAGGTGCTGTCGAAATGACTTTATTTAAGTCTCTGTTTTCACCGAAAGTCATCACCTTTGCAGGTGCTGGCTGATTGCGATTCTGCTTTACTAAACTCATTGAATTACTCCAATACACATTTACTCATTTGAGTTTATGTGTAAATGTGTATTTAATCAACTAACTTGAGGATTTCACCTGCCAGAACTTCTATCTCGCCTTTCGCTGCACCGTCATTGGTATCAAATACAGTTTCTCCCTCAAGCACAGATTTAACGTAGCTCTGCCGCTGCGTGATTGTAGTTTTTAAGGAAGCGATACCTGTTGCAGCGATACTTTCCCGTAACACAGTGAGCATTGTTGCTTGCTCGATTTTGCGAGTAATAAGGAAGCGGCATTCTACCGGTCTGTTATACGACTGTGCTTCAAGAACACTGATAACTGCACCAGAGGCAGAAAAATCAAGAGGTGACGGCGTAACCGGGATGATGACCAGGTCACTAACCATCACAGCAGCTGCAGTTATAACAGAAAGAGCGCCAGCGCCATCGATGATGACATAGTCATAGTCCGCCAGTTCTTTTCTGATGGTATAGACATCTTTCTCAGATGCAGCAGTAAAAACATCGAAGTTTGCTTTTTCTGCTTTGTTCCAGTTCGCCAGGCTTTGCTGGGGATCTGTGTCGACAACTGCTACACGATGTTTTTTTGCAATGCTGGTACTAACGTTGATTGTCACGGTAGTTTTACCGCTTCCGCCCTTAGGATTCAGAAAAGATATAACTTTCATTTAGCGCCTCATTTTTTACAACTTTTACTCACATGAGTAAATGAGTATTTACTGTTATGAGTTTTTGAGTAGTGACTTTATCGCACCAAAAAAAAGGTGTAAATGAAAAAATGTGTTTTTACTCAAATGAGTATTTGAGTTTTTGAGTGCTAAAGGGTATGCGCCAAGCCTGTTTCAGCTCTCGGATATATATCATTTTGGTGACATCATTTAGCGCCTTAGCCAAGATTAATTTAAGCTTCATCGCTTCATTGGCATTTTGCTTTTTCATGGACTGCAGCCTTGCTCTACGCAGCGTGACCGTTTCAGCTACCTTGTTTCGATAGTATCGAGACGTTTCTGCATTTCTACCTGTTGCTGCTGACGCAGAGTTACCGCTGTTTATCCGGAGCGGTAAGCTTTTTCCGTTGCGGTCAGACGTTCCCGTAGCTGCGGCTGCTGCCTTTTTTACGCCTACGGTTTAATTCCTTACGTCACCTGTGACACTGGACACCATTATGGTGACTGAATGTAAAGGGGAGCAAACGCACCAGAACTATGGCGTGTACTCTGCCAGTGATGTGATCGACATATTGAAGTGGTTACACCTGCAGGGGGTGAAAGCTTGGCTGGAAGTTTAATAAAAAAAGGCACCCGAAGGTTAATGCCGATCGTTTAAGGATCGGTTGACCGATCCGGTGGCTGGTGTAAAAAGGGTTCCATGTTCATCATGGAGCCCTTTTTAAATGGAACTTTCCCAGGCCCTCGGCATTATCAATCTCACCGCCCCCGAAGAGGTCCAGAGTCTTGCCGACCTCCTTCCTCCCGACCTTATTCAGCAGGCCTTTTCCCTCACTGACACGGTGACGTTGCGTAAGCGCAAGCTTCCCCTTGAGTTCATGGTCTGGCTGGTTATTGGCATGGCGATATTCAACAACAAACCCCTGTCCCATATCGTCAACCTGATGGACATTGTTGACCGGACCGGTAGACCATTCACCGCACCCAGCTCCGTGATTGCCCGCCGTAAAACCCTGGGTGAGGATGCCATCCGGGTGCTGTTCGGGCTCACGCAACGGCACTGTTGCAAATAGTCGGTGGTGATAAACTTATCATCCCCTTTTGCTGATGGAGCTGCACATGAACCCATTCAAAGGCCGGCATTTTCAGCGTGACATCATTCTGTGGGCCGTACGCTGGTACTGCAAATACGGCATCAGTTACCGTGAGCTGCAGGAGATGCTGGCTGAACGCGGAGTGAATGTCGATCACTCCACGATTTACCGCTGGGTTCAGCGTTATGCGCCTGAAATGGAAAAACGGCTGCGCTGGTACTGGCGTAACCCTTCCGATCTTTGCCCGTGGCACATGGATGAAACCTACGTGAAGGTCAATGGCCGCTGGGCGTATCTGTACCGGGCCGTCGACAGCCGGGGCCGCACTGTCGATTTTTATCTCTCCTCCCGTCGTAACAGCAAAGCTGCATACCGGTTTCTGGGTAAAATCCTCAACAACGTGAAGAAGTGGCAGATCCCGCGATTCATCAACACGGATAAAGCGCCCGCCTATGGTCGCGCGCTTGCTCTGCTCAAACGCGAAGGCCGGTGCCCGTCTGATGTTGAACACCGACAGATTAAGTACCGGAACAACGTGATTGAATGCGATCATGGCAAACTGAAACGGATAATCGGCGCCACGCTGGGATTTAAATCCATGAAGACGGCTTACGCCACCATCAAAGGTATTGAGGTGATGCGTGCACTACGCAAAGGCCAGGCCTCAGCATTTTATTATGGTGATCCCCTGGGCGAAATGCGCCTGGTAAGCAGAGTTTTTGAAATGTAAGGCCTTTGAATAAGACAAAAGGCTGCCTCATCGCTAACTTTGCAACAGTGCCTTTTAAAGTACGCATGAGCACAGAACAGGTTGTCAGAAAAGCAGCGTCCTTACGTTTTCGGTAATACGCATCAGTCGAACAAACCGCAATGATCTCGATTGATTCAGGGTGATGACAGATAGCATTAACCGTAGTTTGTTCATGTATCTGTGCCTTGAGTTCAGCCTGAATTTTTGATTGATGATACATAGCCTTGAGATAGCTAAACATGATTTCCCCATCGAACAGTAAGTCGTGTCAATTCCTAGAGTTAACACATTTCTGATCATGACTCACACGTTACGTTCAGTCGGTAGCCATCTGTGCAAAAAATGCGCTTAGCGTAGGATAATTTCCTTTTTCCAAGCGGACCCCTTGAACAATTGACGGGCCAGTTGATGCTGCTCGAGCAGGTGGCGGAAATTCATGATGGTGGTGCGATCCGGCAGGGCGCTATCCAGGGATAATCGGGCAAACAGGCGCATGGAGGCGATTTCGTACAGGGCATCTTCCATGGCACCGTCGCTCAGGTTGTACCAATGCTGCATGCAGTGAATACGCAGAATGGTCTCCAGCGGATAGGGCCGTCGGCCATTGCCCGCCTTGGGATAAAACGGCTCGATGACAGCGGTCATATTCTGCCATGGCAGAATCTGCTCCATGCGGGAGAGGAAAATCTCTTTTCGGGTCTGACGGCGCTTAGTGCTGAATTCACTATCGGCGAAGGTGAGTTGATGGCTCATGCTGTCCCTCTGGGATGCGCTCCGGATGAATATGATGATCTCATATCAGGAACTTGTTCGCACCTTCCCTAGATTCATTATTCAAAGTGCGTACAAGATCACATTTAATCACTTCATTACGGTTCAGCATGCTGAACAAAGCATATTTTCCACTATGTAATGTCGATACCATTTATTCCATGAGCAAGGAGGAGCCATTATGGTTCGCAAAGGGTGTAATTCATTAGTCCGTGCTGAAAAAATATTAACCCACATTGCATGGGTTGGCATTGCAAGTTATATGGAGTTATTAAATAAATTCCAGTACCCCAAAAGCAGCCTGCTTAATTTATTGAATGTAATGGTGGAGTGTGGTTTCTTAATTAAAAACAAAAACGGCTACTATTCACTGGGAATAAAAAACTACGAATTGGGTTGTCAGGCGTTACACCGTCAAAATATATTTGAGGTGACTAAGCGGCCAATGCAGGAGTTGTCGCTGAAAAGTGGACTGGTTTGTCATCTTGGGGCGATGGAGAGCATTTCGGCTATCTATCTCGACAAGATCGAAAGTCCGGACTCTGTACCGACGAGCAAAAGCTGGATTGGCAAAAAACTTGAGTTGCATATTACCGCGTTGGGTAAGGCATTATTAGCCTGGAAGACACGAGAAGAACTGGATTATTTTTTAGAAGCACTCACGTTAACTCCGCATACGCGCAATACATTTACCGATAAAAAATTGTTTCTGGAAGAATTACAAAAAACACGCCTTCGGGGATGGGCCATAGACAACGAAGAATCAACCTATGGTGCGGTATGTTTAAGTATGCCGGTATTCAATATGTATAACAGAGTTAACTATGCAATCTCACTTTCTGGCGATCCGGTAGTTTATTCAGGAAATAAGATAGACAGCTATCTGGAATTTCTCCGGAAATGCGCTGGGCAAATATCATATGGGCTGGGATACAGAAACGAAAATGAGCATTTACGAAAAGGAAACTGAGGTAATGAAAAAATTCAGCGGCATTATTCCACCGGTATCCAGCACGTTTCATCGTGACGGAACCCTTGATAAAAAGGCAATGCGCGAAGTTGCCGACTTCCTGATTAATAAAGGGGTCGACGGGCTGTTTTATCTGGGTACCGGTGGTGAATTTAGCCAAATGAATACAGCCCAGCGCATGGTGCTCGCCGAAGAAGCTGTAACCATTGTCGACGGGCGAGTGCCGGTATTGATTGGCGTCGGTTCCCCTTCCACTGACGAAGCGGTCAAACTGGCGCAGCATGCGCAAGCCTGCGGCGCTGATGGTATCGTCGCCATCAACCCCTACTACTGGAAAGTCGCACCACGAAATCTTGACGACTATTACCAGCAGATCGCCCGTAGCGTCACTCTACCGGTGATCCTGTACAACTTTCCGGATCTGACGGGTCAGGACTTAACCCCGGAAACCGTGACGCGTCTGGCTCTGCAAAACGAGAATATCGTTGGCATCAAAGACACCATCGACAGCGTTGGTCACTTGCGTACGATGATCAACACAGTTAAGTCGGTACGCCCGTCGTTTTCGGTATTCTGCGGTTACGATGATCATTTGCTGAATACGATGCTGCTGGGCGGCGACGGTGCGATAACCGCCAGCGCTAACTTTGCTCCGGAACTCTCCGTCGGCATCTACCGCGCCTGGCGTGAAGGCGATCTGGCGACCGCCGCGACGCTGAATAAAAAACTACTACAACTGCCCGCAATTTACGCCCTCGAAACACCGTTTGTCTCACTGATCAAATACAGCATGCAATGTGTCGGGCTGCCTGTAGAGACGTATTGCTTACCACCGATTCTTGAAGCATCAGAAGAAGCAAAAGATAAAGTCCACGCGCTGCTTACCGCGCAGGGCATTTTACCAGTCTGAGGAGAAACTCATGTCTGTTCGCAATATTTTTGCTGACGAGAGCCACGATATCTACACCGTCAGAACGCACGCCGATGGCCCGGACGGCGAACTGCCATTAACCGCAGAGATGCTTATCAACCGCCCGAGCGGGGATCTGTTCGGTATGACCATGAATGCCGGAATGGGCTGGTCTCCGGACGAGCTGGATCGGGACGGTATTTTACTGCTCAGTACACTCGGTGGCTTACGCGGCGCAGACGGTAAACCCGTGGCACTGGCGCTGCACCAGGGGCATTACGAACTGGATATCCAGATGAAAGCGGCGGCCGAGGTTATTAAAGCAAACCATGCCCTGCCCTATGCCGTGTATGTCTCCGATCCTTGTGACGGGCGTACTCAGGGTACAACGGGGATGTTTGATTCGCTACCATACCGAAATGACGCCTCGATGGTAATGCGCCGCCTTATTCGCTCTCTGCCCGACGCGAAAGCAGTTATTGGTGTGGCGAGTTGCGACAAGGGGCTTCCGGCCACCATGATGGCACTCGCCGCACAGCACGACATCGCAACCGTGCTGGTCCCCGGTGGCGCGACGCTGCCCGCAAAAGACGGAGAAGACAACGGCAAGGTGCAAACCATTGGCGCACGCTTCGCCAATGGTGAATTATCTCTACAGGACTCACGCCGTGCGGGCTGTAAAGCCTGTGCCTCTTCCGGCGGCGGCTGTCAATTTTTGGGCACTGCCGGGACATCTCAGGTGGTGGCCGAAGGATTGGGGCTGGCAATCCCGCATTCAGCACTGGCCCCTTCCGGCGAGCCTGTGTGGCAGGAGATCGCCAGAGCTTCCGCGCGAGCTGCGCTGAACCTGAGTCAAAAAGGCATCACCACCCGGGAAATTCTCACCGATAAAGCGATAGAGAATGCGATGACGGTCCATGCCGCGTTCGGTGGTTCAACAAACCTGCTGTTACACATCCCGGCAATTGCTCACCAGGCAGGTTGCCATATCCCGACCGTTGATGACTGGATCCGCATCAACAAGCGCGTGCCCCGACTGGTGAGCGTACTGCCTAATGGCCCGGTTTATCATCCAACGGTCAATGCCTTTATGGCAGGTGGTGTGCCGGAAGTCATGTTACATCTGCGCAGCCTCGGATTGTTGCATGAAGACGTTATGACGGTTACCGGCAGCACGCTGAAAGAAAACCTCGACTGGTGGGAGCACTCCGAACGGCGTCAGCGGTTCAAGCAACTCCTGCTCGATCAGGAACAAATCAACGCTGACGAAGTGATCATGTCTCCGCAGCAAGCAAAAGCACGCGGATTAACCTCAACTATCACCTTCCCGGTGGGCAATATTGCGCCAGAAGGTTCGGTGATCAAATCCACCGCCATTGACCCCTCGATGATTGATGAGCAAGGTATCTATTACCATAAAGGTGTGGCGAAGGTTTATCTGTCCGAGAAAAGTGCGATTTACGATATCAAACATGACAAGATCAAGGCGGGCGATATTCTGGTCATTATCGGCGTTGGACCTTCCGGTACCGGGATGGAAGAAACCTACCAAGTTACCAGTGCCCTGAAGCATCTGTCATACGGTAAGCATGTTTCGTTAATCACCGATGCACGTTTCTCGGGCGTTTCTACTGGCGCGTGCATCGGCCATGTGGGGCCAGAAGCGCTGGCCGGAGGTCCCATCGGTAAATTACGCACCGGGGATGTCATTGAAATTAAAATTGATTGTCGCGAGCTTCACGGCGAAGTCAATTTCCTCGGAACCCGTAGCGATGAACAATTACCTTCACAGGAGGAGGCAACTGCAATATTAAATGCCAGACCCAGCCATCAGGATTTACTTCCCGATCCTGAATTGCCAGATGATACCCGACTATGGGCAATGCTTCAGGCCGTGAGTGGCGGGACATGGACCGGTTGTATTTATGATGTAAACAAAATTGGCGCGGCTTTGCGCGATTTTATGAATAAAAACTGAAAGCATAAATAAAAAAATCCAGACACCTGAATTATCCGACTCTGCATCATTCGTTATTTGCTCAGTCGGATAATGATGGGTCGCTACCCTGTTATGAGAGGACGTTATGCCACTAATTATCGTTGTGGCAGGGATTGCTTTACTCCTGCTTTTAACCATAAAAATTAAGCTTAATACGTTTGTTTCGTTAATTATTGTCTCGATTGCTGTCGCCATCGCCAGTGGTATGGATTTGAGTAAAGTCGTCACCTCAGTCGAATCCGGACTTGGCGGTACGCTGGGCCATATTGGTTTGATATTTGGCTTCGGTGTTATGCTCGGTCGCTTGCTGGCCGATGCGGGTGGTGCGCAGCGAATAGCGCTGACCATGCTGAATTATTTCGGGAAAAATAAACTTGACTGGGCAGTGGTCTGTTCGGCGTTTATTGTCGGTATCGCACTTTTTTTCGAAGTCGGTTTAATTCTTCTGGTACCTATTTTATTCGCTATTGCCCGTGAAGCAAAAACATCACCGATGTTTATGTGTGTGCCGATGCTTTCTGGTTTGCTGGTCGCACACGGTTTTTTGCCGCCGCACCCCGGCCCGACTGTTATCGCCAGGGAATATGGTGCTGATGTAGGATTGGTACTGATATACGGTATCATTGTCGGCATTCCAACCTTTATTCTTTGCGGCCCGGTATTGAATAAATTCTGCCAGCGCATTATTCCGGACGCCTTTAAAAAAGAGGGGAATATAGCCTCTCTCGGCGCGACCCGCCGATTCAGCGAAAGCGAAATGCCTGGCTTTGGGATCAGTTTTCTCACGGCAATGCTGCCGGTAATCCTGATGGCGGTTGTCACCATCATCCAGATGACTCATGCCAAAAGTGCCGCGGATTCAGGCTTATTCTACAACGTGCTACTGTTCTTAGGTAATTCGACGATCGCCATGCTGATTTCACTGCTGTTCGCGATCTATACCATGGGCCTGGGGCGCGGGAAAACAATCCCTGACCTGATGGATTCTTGCGGAAAAGCTATCGCGGGTATTGCCGGTCTGCTGCTGATTATCGGTGGTGGTGGTGCATTCAAGCAAGTTCTCATCGACTCTGGCGTTGGTCAGTATATTTCCACCCTGGTTTCGGGTATGGATATTAACCCGATCCTGATGGCCTGGGGCGTGGCCGCATTCCTGCGTATTTGTCTGGGTTCAGCCACCGTCGCGGCGATCTCTACCGCCGGTCTGGTCATCCCATTGTTGGCAGTACATCCCAATACCAACCTGGCCTTGATTACGCTGGCTACCGGTGCCGGATCCTGTATTTGTTCTCACGTTAACGATGCCAGTTTCTGGATGATTAAAGACTTTTTTGGCCTGACCACCAAAGAAACTCTGTTATCCTGGACGCTGATGTCCACACTCTTATCCATCAGTGGACTGATTTTTATTCTGCTCGCCAGCTTAGTTTTATAATCGGGTTCTTGCCAGTGAGCCAACCTGTTGTTCACTGTCCCCCATAATTTAGTGAGTGACGGCAACCGTCTGCACGGTGACGAATCGCTGGCGATCAAAAAGGGGCGATATTGAACCGTCGATTATGCTTGATGGGTGTACTCTCAGTAATACTGTAAAGCCGGAGCATGTCTCCGGCTTTACAGTATGGGGGAACAGCGGGCGATCGCTCAAATGGTATGCTGGTTTATTTCATGTAAAAGAATAAAATATCTGTATAAAATCATGCCACTGGCAATCTGCATCAACTCTCCGGGTAAACAGGGTTAAGATGAGCATTTCCGGTTTAATACAGGTATACAAAAGTGGATAGAGATCAAACAAACAGCAGCCTGTTCAATGATGATCCCGTACTTCATGCAACATGGCTGTACTATCAGGAAGGCAAAAGCCAGACTGAAGTTGCAGCTATCATGGGGGTGTCCCGCGTCACGGTTGTCAAATACCTGCAAACAGCCCGGGAAAATGGACTGGTTCATATCAACCTGGATGTGAATGTCTTTGGCTCTATCGACGCTGCTTTGCAAATTCGCGATAAATTCAATCTCCAGAGAGTGATCATCGTGCCGGATGGCGAACATGCCGGAAAACGTGATGATACAAAGCTGATGCGGACTCGCCTTTCACGTGCCGGCGGCATGTATCTGAATCAGGTGATTGAGAATGGTGATATGCTGGGGGTTGCCTGGGGAAGAACAATCCATCAGATGAGCAAAACCATGACGCCGAAGTCATGTAAAAATGTCACCGTTATACAGATGCTCGGTTCCATGCCATCTCAGCCAGACCTGACGATCATTGAATCCTCATCGCAAATCGCCTACAAGCTTTCAGGCCGTGTCGCCTCGCTGCACGTGCCCGCCGTGGTATCAAGCGCCAGACTGGCCATGGAGTTACAGGCAGAGCCTATTATTCGATCGAATTTTGACGTTCTGACTCGCTGTACGAAAGCCTTTTTTGTCGTGGGTAACGCGCTTGATGAAAATCCCCTGATTCGGGTGGGCGTGCTGAATAAGGGGTCAGTTTGGATATAGAGAATTATTGTACGGTAAGCCTGTTTTTTGAACAGACTTACCTATAGCAATAGGGTGTACTCCCGCGCTATACAGCGTTTTCAGGGGATTTTGTCTTAATCGGATAACCTAAATGCGATACAGCAAGAGCGACAACCTAAAAGCGATAGCCACTGACGATAAATCAATCACTTACGTATCCGAATTGGTTAAATAATGTGCTTAACGTACAAAAATTTCCGATCTCCAAACTGACCCCAATATATTATGGTTGTCTAGCCGAAGCTAACCGTCACAACGATGCTCCTGAAACGTTCAGTATCGTTCAACGGTTAGCACGGTGAGCTGCGTTTTCGCACAGCCTTAGCGTCGCGGTTCAGAGATGCCGTAAAGGCATCTCTGAAGGGCATGATGATTAGTGCTGATGCTCCGTATCGGGCGCTCTACCCTCCGCCATTTCGTTTATTTCCTCGACAAAATGTACGTAGTGAATGTAGTCATTTACATATTCGCGTCCCTGCTTAACCGATTGATTCGCCTGCTGCTTACTGAGTTCGGCTTTGGTAAATTTTTCCCGGATAGCATGCTCAATGTTAGCGGTCACCTTTGCCACCAGGCTATCAACACTGTTGGTGCGAAGTGCGGCATCAGCCTCTTGTACAATAACAGGAATATAACCTGCCGATTTTACACCGGTAAACGATGCACCTTCCGCTTCACGGTGAATACGTACCAGGGTGGTAAAAAGCTTTTGCTGGGCCTTTTCCTGAGAGGTTTGACTGCTGCCTTGTTTACTCATTGTTTCGTCAAACGCCTTTCTGACGTCATCTTCACGGTTTTCTGGTACCCATTTTAATAATGGGGTAGCATCACGCGCCTGAAGGGCGCTTTTAGCCTCGGTGATCACAGGCCCATCCATGCTGTCGCAGTGGGCAAACGCCGTTGTGCTTACGGTCATTCCCGCAAGGAACATAATGCTTGCGCACAGGGATGTTCTGGTCTTTTTCTGCTTTTTCATATTAATACTCCCGGGTCTCTTTCGACCTGTTCATCTGCTTTTTTGTGTTTAAAGGAGGCAGAATTTCAGTCCTCTGCCGATTTGGTTGCAGAGTACTGGCGAGTAACCCGGGAGTCGTTCGAATTGATAAATTCGAACGTATGAAACGTAAAGTCGAACGTTCTGCTGACACGAAGCGTGTGTGGCGTCCGTTTCTCATATCTCGTTTTAAATTGTTGGTGCTCGTGCATGCTGAATGATCTATCTGTTTTTCTTCTGGCAGCAGGAATGATGCAGGCTGCATTGCTCTCTGTTTTTCTTCTTTTGCCGTCTAACATCATACAAGTCAGCAACCGGCTATTGGTGATCGTTCTGCTGACCCTTGCCGCCGGTTTTGGTGAACTTTTCCTCTATGGTAGCGGCGTGAGTTTTTTACACCCGAACTACGCCTATATCGGTACGCTTATCTCTCTGCTTCAGCCACCGGCCATCTATCTGTATACCCGTTCGCTGATGTATCGCCATTTTCGAATCCGGCCAGCTCATGCTGTACACTTAATCCCGTTTGCTACTGGCCTTATTGTGTTTTTCACGCTGTACGTTCCGTTATCTGACTCAGCAAAAATAACGCTCTTACAGCAGCAGGATTTACCGGGCATGCCAGTATCACTGCCCCTTGCATTGGCCTATCACGGGGTATTTCTCGGCTGGCTTGGCTATTCCCTCAGACGTTTGCGGTCATTTAATTCGGATATTCAGCATCTTTATTCCGATATTGCCCGCCAGCAAATGCTCTGGCTCCGCTTCCTGCTGTCAAGTTATTCGGGACTTTGGATAGTCAGTATTATTTGCTGCCTGTTTTTCTATCTGTTCAGGCTAACCGATAAAACGAGTTGGGTACTGCCCGTTGTCAGCATAGCGGGGTTTGCATTTATTAATACGTTATTAGTTTGTGCGCTGCGGCAACCCGCTGCGTTTATGGGGCTAACGCAGGCAGATGAAATCCTGCTGGAGAATATTCAGCCGGTTAAAGCACCGCAGTTACGGGGGGCTGAACAGGTGGATAAGGTGGCAGAATTTATGCACCGGAATCAGCCGTTTCTGGATTCCACCCTGTCCTTAAGCCAGCTTGCGCATCAGTTAAAACTCTCGCCGCACGATCTGTCAGCCATTATCAACAACGGGTTTCAGCAGAATTTTTTTACGTTTATCAGCGAGTACCGAATAGATCACGCTAAAAAACTCCTGGCAATGCCGGAAGATAAGCGGACCATTCTTGATATTATGTATTCCTCAGGCTTTAACTCTAAATCGGTCTTTAATACCGCGTTTAAGAAGCAAACGGGTTTAACGCCTTCAGAATATCGGCGGCAATACTTATAATATCTATTGATGTGTGGTTAGTCCAGGCCGTGACTTACTAAGTTGTCAGAACTTTTTGAGCAAGGCTATATAGTGAAAAAATGATGAGTAATTCTCTTCCAAATATATTTACATCCTTTTTTCCAAACTTTTTTATCAAAGAGAATACCAGCATGCGGAAAATGAGGCACTGTTGCAAATAGTCGGTGGTGATAAACTTATCATCCCCTTTTGCTGATGGAGCTGCACATGAACCCATTCAAAGGCCGGCATTTTCAGCGTGACATCATTCTGTGGGCCGTACGCTGGTACTGCAAATACGGCATCAGTTACCGTGAGCTGCAGGAGATGCTGGCTGAACGCGGAGTGAATGTCGATCACTCCACGATTTACCGCTGGGTTCAGCGTTATGCGCCTGAAATGGAAAAACGGCTGCGCTGGTACTGGCGTAACCCTTCCGATCTTTGCCCGTGGCACATGGATGAAACCTACGTGAAGGTCAATGGCCGCTGGGCGTATCTGTACCGGGCCGTCGACAGCCGGGGCCGCACTGTCGATTTTTATCTCTCCTCCCGTCGTAACAGCAAAGCTGCATACCGGTTTCTGGGTAAAATCCTCAACAACGTGAAGAAGTGGCAGATCCCGCGATTCATCAACACGGATAAAGCGCCCGCCTATGGTCGCGCGCTTGCTCTGCTCAAACGCGAAGGCCGGTGCCCGTCTGACGTTGAACACCGACAGATTAAGTACCGGAACAACGTGATTGAATGCGATCATGGCAAACTGAAACGGATAATCGGCGCCACGCTGGGATTTAAATCCATGAAGACGGCTTACGCCACCATCAAAGGTATTGAGGTGATGCGTGCACTACGCAAAGGCCAGGCCTCAGCATTTTATTATGGTGATCCCCTGGGCGAAATGCGCCTGGTAAGCAGAGTTTTTGAAATGTAAGGCCTTTGAATAAGACAAAAGGCTGCCTCATCGCTAACTTTGCAACAGTGCCCACGCAACAGCACTGGCATGAGGAAGCCCGGCACCCGCACTGGAACGGCCTGACGCTCAATGCCGTTGACGGCGTGGTCTGGCGCACGCCCGACACACCGGAAAATGCCGCAGCCTTCGCGAAAGCCGGCAATCAGTACGGAGAACGTGGCTGTCCGCAGGTTCGCATGGTGTGCCTGATGGAGCTGAGCAGCCATCTGCTGCGGGCCAGCGTGATGGACCGCTATGATGTCAGTGAAGTGCGGCTGGCCGCCGGACTGGCGAAGCAGGCTCCGGATAACAGCGTGACGCTGTTCGACCGGGGCTTCTGGTCAGCGGGCCTGCTGCATGACTGGCATCAGACAGGTGAGAACCGCCACTGGCTGCTGCCGCTGAAGAAGGGAACGCAGTATGAAGTGGTGCGCAGGCTGGGTAAACAGGATGAGCTGATAATGCTGAAGACCTCGCCGCAGGCAAGAAAGCAGTGGGAAGGCCTGCCGGATGAACTCACCGTACGGCTAATCAGCAGGAAGGTTAACGGCGTGGAGCGTCAGGTTGTCACGTCGATGACGGATGCGATGCGTTAACGGCCACGATCCCAACCCCTTCAATAAACCCTTTGGTCGTGTTTGCACTGTGCAGGGGGTAAAAGAGCTTCCGGTCGACCCCCTTGAGCCACAGCAAGTTTGGTGGCGACAGGCGTAAATTATGGGCATACAGTCAGACAAGGCTGCTACTGACATACGGGTGTTCACGCAACCACTTTGCGGCACTTTCATTGCGAATAACGCGACTGAACGCGGGACGGGACAGCGCATAAACCGGACGCGAGAATTTCCCTTTATCCCTGCGGCTTTTGAGACGGTATGAGCGGTTCAGGACATCCATCAGGGCTTTAGCGGCAGAACGGTCGTCGAGGAAGAACTAAAGGCCGAAGATGGCGAACAGGGCTTTTTCAGGTGGTCAGCGCCCGTCCTTGCAGCGAACTATGTCCGCGCCGGTTCGGTAAACGCAGGAAGTTGGTCCCGCCGCGCGCATAGTTACAACATCCTCTGGAGTCAGAACCAGAAGGAGCATATCTGTGGCCTTAACCCACGACCCACCACTGAAAAGCGCCCCCACCCGGCCCGCAGGGCCGGAAGACATCGCTTTTAATAATGGATGTTGTAACTAGGTTCCGAGTCGCTTTAACTCATACTGCGGCAGGTCCTGTGTGACACGCCCGTAAACCAGTTTCCTGAGAACTGGCTCATTTAGTTTGTCCGCTTCTGGCACAAAACGGACTGTCATTGTCAGGCATTTTGTCAGCGGTCAGTTAATCCAGTCTCCCTGCGTGAGGCCAGGCAACTGCTCAAACGCCCTAATATGGTCGTTACCAGCACGATGCCGGCGCCAATGGTATGCCCGGCGATCGCCGGGCCGTTCAGACCAATCGGCATCCAGCGTCGCTATTCAAAAATACTCAGTTATTACTGATGCCGAAACTGCAGCGTTGCGGGCAGTGACCTGCTCCCCGTTGATTAGTACACCCCGATGTTAGTAATGTCTTCATCTGCAACGTGAGGACATCCCCATGAAGAAGCGTTTTTCCGACCAACAGATCATCAGTATTCTCCGCGAGGCTGAAGCCGGGGTATCTGCCCGTGAACTCTGCCGCAAGCACGCTATTTCCGATGCCACGTTTTACACATGGCGTAAGAAGTATGGCGGTATGGAAGTGCCTGAGGTTAAGCGCCTTAAGTCGCTTGAAGAAGAGAACGCCCGACTCAAGAAGCTGCTCGCCGAAGCCATGCTGGATAAGGAGGCGCTTCAGGTGGCTCTTGGGCGAAAGTACTGACGACAGACCAGAAGCGGGAAGCCGTGGAGTTGATGTGTGGTGCGACCGGTCTGTCGCAACGTCGTGCCTGCAGGCTGACAGGTTTGTCCCTGTCGACCTGCCGCTATGAAGCGCAGCGTCCGGCGTCGGATGCGCATTTATCAGGACGCATCACTGAACTGGCGCTTGAACGCAGGCGTTTTGGTTACCGGCGCATCTGGCAGTTACTGCGTCGGGAGGGCGTTCACGTCAATCACAAGCGGGTATACCGCATTTACCACCTTAACGGCCTGAGCGTAAAACGCAGACGACGTCGTAAAGGGCTGGCGACCGAGCGGTTTCCCCTTCTGCGCCCAGATGCGCCGAACCTGACCTGGTCGATGGATTTCGTCATGGACGCACTGGCCACCGGTCGCAGGATCAAGTGTCTGACCTGCGTGGATGATTTCACGAAAGAGTGCCTGACGATTACCGCCGCTTTCGGGATTTCAGGCGTGCAGGTCACGCGTATTCTGGACAGCATTGCACTGTTTCGCGGCTATCCGGCGAGGATAAGAACCGATCAGGGGCCGGAATTTACCTGCCGCGCATTGGATCAATGGGCCTTTGAGCATGGCGTGGAGCTGCGACTTATCCAGCCGGGCAAGCCGACCCAGAATGGATTTATTGAGAGTTTTAACGGACGCTTTCGCGATGAATGCCTGAATGAGCACTGGTTCAGCGATATTGTTCACGCCAGGAAAATCATTAATAACTGGCGACAAGATTATAACGAGTGCCGTCCTCATTCATCGCTGAATTACCAGACTCCAGCTGAATTTGCAGCTGGCTGGCGAAACGGGAAATATGAAGAAAAACCAACCGACATTACTAACTGAAGGTTGTATCGGTGATGCTGCCAACTTACTGATTTAGTGTATGATGGTGTTTTTGAGGTGCTCCTGTGGCTTCTGTTTCTATCAGCTGTCCCTCCTGTTCAGCTACTGACGGGGTGGTGCGTAACGGCAAAAGCACCGCCGGACATCAGCGCTATCTCTGCTCTCACTGCCGTAAAACATGGCAACTGCAGTTCACTTACACCGCTTCTCAACCCGGTACGCACCAGAAAATCATTGATATGGCCATGAATGGCGTTGGATGCCGGGCAACCGCCCGCATTATGGGCGTTGGCCTCAACACGATTTTACGTCACTTAAAAAACTCAGGCCGCAGTCGGTAACCTCGCGCATACAGCCGGGCAGTGACGTCATCGTCTGCGCGGAAATGGACGAACAGTGGGGCTATGTCGGGGCTAAATCGCGCCAGCGCTGGCTGTTTTACGCGTATGACAGGCTCCGGAAGACGGTTGTTGCGCACGTATTCGGTGAACGCACTATGGCGACGCTGGGGCGTCTTATGAGCCTGCTGTCACCCTTTGACGTGGTGATATGGATGACGGATGGCTGGCCGCTGTATGAATCCCGCCTGAAGGGAAAGCTGCACGTAATCAGCAAGCGATATACGCAGCGAATTGAGCGGCATAACCTGAATCTGAGGCAGCACCTGGCACGGCTGGGACGGAAGTCGCTGTCGTTCTCAAAATCGGTGGAGCTGCATGACAAAGTCATCGGGCATTATCTGAACATAAAACACTATCAATAAGTTGGAGTCATTACCGAAGACCTCTGAAAGTGGCTTTTTAGAGCTATTCTGGAATTTCTCGTAGCTCTCAACGAAACGTCGCTTTACCGAAGGATGCTTTACTGCCCGTATGAAGATATCTGCAAGGTAAGCTTCCATGACAGTAATGATGCCGGAGTAACACATTCTCAACAGCACAGGATTTTCTGGTGCAGAGGTGACCAGCGCACTTAACTCAGAAAGGCTCTGTCTGACATGTCTAAGCGGTTGAGTGGCTCCTGCATGTTTTTCTTCCAGATCGTCAAAATCATCAGTCCATCCGGCAGAAATTAGCCATTTCAGGTCCAGTTCGCATACAGCGTCATCCTCAGTGATTAGCAGGATCGCTAAAGAATAAAAGTCTTGTTGTGTACACGGGAAATTAAAGTTCGAATCACAAACCCAAGAGCAATCACCGTCAACCGAGCTGACCATCAGGGAAAGCACAGGATCACCGGTTTCAATCCACGTCATTAGTTGGGAAAAATCACTCTCGTTACTTGGCCAACATGCCGCCTTATTTAACCGCTCAAGCCAGTCATCCAGCACCGCATTTTCGAGAACCGGGATGACATGCTTCAGCCAGGTGATTCTGTACTGAAGATAATTTTCTCCGTGGGGATGCTTTTCGCTTTCAAGTTCGGCCAGCTCCGCAATTGAATCCGCTTTCCAGGACTCAATGGCAGTCGAAAAATCCCGCTCAAGAGCTGCCCGGTCATATCCGTTCAACTGTAACCGTCGGCGCATCTGTGCCACGGTCGTCCGATAGCCGATAAACGTGTCTTCTGACCAAATCCCGTCTTCTTCTTTGACAATCTCCCTGACACGATCCCCCTCCTGAAAATACCACTGATAATAGTCATCCTGCGTACCGTACAGAGTGAAGTTACCGATAGAGATATCTGTCCACGTTGACATAAAACACCCTTAATGTAATACATTTGAAATTCATTTAGATTTCAATTGTGTGTTTTCATCTACCTTAAACGAATTGCATTAAACATATATTAGTAATTCAATTGTATTTCAAATGAATTACTTTCAACGTAATTCAATCGCCATGATAGCGGCTGTCACCATCGCAAAATTCACATCCTCTGTAACGACTAAACTGCGGAACACTATTGCTAAAGTGGTCGCAGCATCCACACGCATGAAGCTCCGTGTAGTAAGCGAGACACTGGGTGCAAAGATAACCATCACCGTGTTTACAGACACTGTCAGGTACCATGCAATTAGTGCAACCTGCAGGCAGTACGGAGAACATCTGCTCATCGACGCTCCGGAAAGTTTCCTCATCCAGAAGCTCCATTCGATCTACAGTCTCGCTGCAGCTGTCGCAGGTAAAGGATTCATCACCTTCAGGTAAGGACTGTCGTTCGTCACAATTTGGACAAATAAATAAAATATGGCGGGACTGACTGGTACAGACACGACACCGCGTAATGAGCAGCGTTCGTTCCTCGCTTCCGGTAATGTGAGATTCAGTAACCACCGCCTTTTGTTTGCAGGACTCACAGATCCCTATCTGGTTACCTGATTTGGCCAGCGCATCCAGTTCCTCTTTAACCTGCCGAAGCCGAACGGCAGCATAGAACTCACTTCCCCTGAGCAGGCGGGTTTCACCGTACGCCAGCTGCCAGCTGTAGCTGTCTTTAGCGCCGAAGATGGACTGCCATTCATCCCGCATGAGACGGTTGAGGGCAAACCAGGCATCTGCCTGCTCTTTCTGAATTTGATGCTGTTCCGCATCGGTAAAGGAGGGGTGATAGAAGTGAACCACGCGATTTCGGTGTTTCCGGACTTTGTCAAAAACGTTATGGGTTGTATCACTCAGTGGTTTTTGGAGAACATCCCGGAGGAGGGTACGAATTTCGTCATAAGTAATAGACTGAAAATCCCCGTCCAGGTAAGTCTGTTTTTTGGGGGGAGTCTTTCGGCTGCAGACAAGACTCCAGTGCTCATGGGCCAGAGGAACCTTCAGCAGAATTTCAACTGCAGTCCAGAAGCTGACAATGGAGAACTTTGGCTTTGCTGCTTCCAGCTCCTCCCGCGCCTTGTCCAGAAATTCCAGACCGTTGTTAATCAGGGCCTGAACGTCCGGACTGAGTTCAGGGGGCCGGGGTTCCAGGTCTGCGTCATCATCATCAAACATGTGCCTTTCCTTGCTTTAGTTATTACCGCGCAGCAGCTGCAGCGCGTCACGCGTATCCAGGCTAAACCGCAGCTGCTGACTGGCGGCCACGTCAAGCGCAAATATCTTCGTATAGACCTCTGTACTCTCAAACTTCTCATGCCCCAGCAATCCCTGTACTACTTTCGGGTGAACGTGGCCATATAAAAGGTGCATTGCAAAACTGTGCCTGAAGGTATGGGGGCTAACTCCAATGCTGAGTTTCACTCCGTCGCGTTCAGCCGTATCGATGGCCCTTACCAGCCAGTTGCGAACGGTTCGATCGGACACATTCCACACTGGCAAAGCCCGCCGTTCACCCGTAATCGGGTCATCCTCAAACTGTTCCTTCGTGCTGGCGAACAGCCGACGCATCTCATCGACATAGGCCGGGTCCGATAATGGCACCACACGGTTGGCGCTTTTACCCTTACGCGGACGACCACCACCTGCACGCCGCTGTTTGGCGGTGCGAAGTACGACATGCGGAATGCTCTCGTTAAGGTGGAAGTCACGCCGTCTCAGGGCAAGCCCTTCGTTCAGGCGTGCCCCGGTATTCCATAACGTATTGAAAAAAGCGTGCTGGCTCCAGTCCGGGACATAGTGGAGCAGTCCGGCCACTTCCGGGGCCAGCAGGTATTTTGGCAGCTCGGTGTAGTGCCGGGCCATCTCGCGCAGAGAAAGCGCACGGCCATAGTCCTGGCCAGCCAGCTGTCCTGTCGACGGCAGGGCAGGGGAGGCGTTAATAAAAGAGGGCAGAGTCATGGTGTCCCCGTTGGTCCGCTTACGCCACGTAAATTCTGTCGGGTTATACCTCTGCAACCCAGCCATTTTTCACGCAGCGCAATCTGATGAAGTTCTGCTGTCATTTTCGTTGCTCGCGACCGCGACCGCCACGGAAAAAACCCGCAGAGCGGTGTGCGCTGAATTTCCGCTTTCTGGATATATACCATAAATCAGAAATAAATATTTTAATGTGAGGAGATAACGGGATCGGAAAAGGATCAAGAAAGGATCGTTTTTGCCTGGATGATGGGGTCTGAAGGGGAGTGAAGGTCCGTATGTTGTGTTCTGTGACAAACTGCCCTCAGTGAGATGACCTTTCCTAAAATAGCAGAAAACGGAAAGCAGATTTCTCACAGAGAAAGGATGCGCAAAAATTGCACTCCTTTAAGATTTGCTATAGTATTAACTCATAGAAATCTTTAACACCCGAGGCGAGGCCATGATGACAAGCTTAAGCTATCCACCAAAAGCCCGTGCTCACCTCAAAAATCGTGAGCACACCGAAACCCAGCTGCTGCTGGCACGCATCCAGAATGTGGGCACCAAGTTCGTGGAAGCATTACACGAGCTGCCACAGGAGCAGCTGATGGAAATGCTCACACTTCAGGATGAAGAGTTCTGGGCAGAATTAAAAAAACAGGCTCAGCTGCAGACTTTAATTAATGCCAGAACCCCTGAGAAGCAGGCGCAGGAAGATCGTGCCGAAGCCAGAGCTTTATTTCTTAAATCTCTGGAGAAATCCGGAGGCGTGCACAAATCAACCGCTGTAATTAAAATTCTGTCGACGACGGTACCGACCCTGATTAAAAAAGGAAACCGGGGAGAAGTTATTTTTATTAAATGGGGCGCTGAAAACCTGTATCCGGTATTTCAGTTCTGCACCCGGGAGAAAAATTCAGAAGGTGGCATGTTGGCTGGCATCCCTGAATTATTATCCCTGATGAAACACCAGACGAGTGCGGTCAGAAAGTGCCAGTTCTTTACCCGTGAAGTAGAAATTCCGGAAGCGGAAACCAGCGTCTCTATCGTGGAAGCGCTTCGCAGGGGAGCCACGCCTGAAGAGTTTGCGCACTTCCGGATACTGGCTGAAAATTTCGGCACCAACCATACCATGTAAAAAAAATGGGCCTTCAGGCCCATTTTTGATATCAGGTAATCTTGTAATTTAGCTGATATTTTAAGATGAGTTCCGCACTCATTCCATTATAGCTGTATTCAGATAACGGCTTGACTGAAAGGTTCTCAAGCATGCCATTACCATCCACAGCGTCGGACCACAGCGCAATGCAGGGTTTGCCAGTGTGTCGTGACAAATATTCCATACCATCAGCATAATTTGACAGCACTTCCGCCAGTAACTGTGTATCTTCGTACACAGCCTTTGGCCCCATCAAATCGCCTAGAGCGACTTTCAGGAGCGGAGCCAGAACAGCTAAATCAATAATTTTGATCGTGCGAGCTGCCTGAATTTCCGCCATACAGTTGAGTTCCAGATCTTCTTCTATATCGATGAACTTGTATTCCTGATAATACTCTTTCAGCCCCGTATGTGGCGTGGTGGCCAGATACATGACACCTTTGGATTTACTGATAAGTGAAAAGCGGTTATTAGCCTTCAAGTTGAAGTTAATGCCGTTTCCACCGTGATACTGGTCCTGAACCTTATAAAAAACAGTATCAACCGCCATTTCTTTAACGATCTGGCAATAAGTGTTATCAACGCGGGCAAAAATTTGAGCTACTACATTATGTAGGTCCTCTTTGAATAAAGTCATAAATAATTCCTTCAGTAAAGTTTATATATCTAATTCTTTGAGTTTCCATAGGGAAATCCTCTCAGAGTTTGTAAGTGTGTTGCGTCCGTTATCCAGACGTAACGTCAGGTAGCCGCCCGTTAAGCTGACGACTGACGGTATAATACATGACTGGAGACTGGTTTTACTTATTGCGCGAAAATTCTAAGATAAAAGTTTGGAAAACCATGTTTTCTGGCAGTAAAAGCGGAAGTAACCTGTGTTCAATGTCACTGATTCTGGTGATGTATTGTCATAAAAAAACGCCCTTTTATCAGGGCGTTCTTTGAGCAGGAAAAATTTAAGTAAATATTTATTGACTACATTTGTATTTCATATGAACTACAAATATTGGTGTCAGATGTTATCTTTAATAGCTCTGAGGACTTTTTCTGGGCCGGCTGACTGAGCCAGGTAGAGCCCTGCACGCAACAACGTCGATACCGTAATGTTCTTGTGCGTCAGCGCCTGGATCTGCTCGACCAGTTCCTGTGCGAGTACCTTTTCTGCCGGCGTCATACGAACAGTTTTGGGCGTTTCGCCAGTCGTGTTTTTCTTTTTAGCCGCGATATTCGTAAGGCTGCTGCCTGCAGCAGAACGCTGTGGCTTTTCCATTTTTGGACGGGCCAGTTCTTTGCTCATTTACGCTACCTCCTGTGCCAGCAGTGCTTCTAATTCACGTGCGAGTTTACTGTAATCATTCAATGCCATTGCACTTTTCTGGTAGTAATAAAGCGGAACACACTGAACCTGGGATTGTACAATAGCCTGGTCAGTTCTGATTTTTGTTTCGAGTAGATGCGGCGATATACGCTCATGCTCAGTGAGCGCCTTATCAATGAAGGCATTAATTTTTTTGTTGGCTCCGTTGTAATTATTACGGAACACGCTGAAGCGTGAGTAATCTTCTTCAGATATCTCATCCATGTAATCGAGCATAATTTCCAGCCCGCTCAGGGAAAAACTTCCCCCATCAACGGGTACCAGAACATGATCTGCGATATAGATTGCGTTCCCTGTCGCGATGTTCAGGCCAGGTGCACAGTCAAAGATAATGTAGTCGTAATCGGAGCGAACCTTCTCCAGATGACGAGCCATGATTTTTTCACGGTGGCTACGCGTCAGCGTCTGCTCGATAATTTTTTCAAATGTCGGGTCAGAGGGGATCAAATCCAGATTTGGGATTGAGATCTCACCTGCGACGGCCGGAACTATAGCGTCGCGGACATCAAACCGGGCGTTGTTATACAGATCGCAGATAGTGGCACCGTACATAGAATAGTATTTTTTGCCATTGGCCAGAACCTCTGTTGAGTTGGCCTGCTGATCTGAATCCACAAGAAGCACCCTGTTACCGGCTCTTGCCAGAGTTACGGCAAGGTTTGTCGCCGTACTGGTTTTTCCAGGACCACCTTTATTGTTCATGATCGCATAGATTTTTGCGCCTGATGACGGTGCCTTGCCTGCCATGACTCACCTCGGAAGTTATACGATAGAAGTATGGTTGAATGCCTTAAAGAATACTACAGCATTACAAATGTAATACACAAGTAGTCTTTTATGGTTTGCTGAGAAAGCCCATAAACCAACTTATCTTCGCTTCATTAAGGAAGGTGCGAATAAGCAGGTCATTTCTTCCCAAGCTGACTCGCTGATTAAAATTTCGCGGATCTGGGCCGATTTTTTTCCCGCAAACACATCGAATCAGCCTATTTAGGCTATTTTTTCCACCATTTCTGGCGTTATTTCCGGTTTTTACTGAGATCTCTCCCACTGACGTATCATTTGGTCCACCCGAAACAGGTTGGCCAGGGTGAATAACATCGCCAGTTGGTTATCGTTTTTCAGCAGCCCCTTGTATCTGGCTTTCACGAAGCCGAACTGCCGCTTGATGATGCGAAACGGGTGCTCCACCTTGGCACGGATGCTGGCTTTCATGTATTCGATGTTGATGGCCGTTTTGTTCTTGCGCGGATGCTGCTTCAAGGTTTTTACCTTGCCGGGACGCTCGGCGATCAGCCAGTCCACATCCACCTCGGCCAGCTCCTCGCGCTGTGGCGCTCCTTGGTAGCCGGCATCGGCTGAGACAAATTGCTCCTCTCCATGAAGCAGATTACCCAGCTGATTGAGGTCATGCTCGTTGGCCGCGGTGGTGACCAGGCTGTGGGTCAGGCCACTCTTGGCATCGACACCAATGTGGGCCTTCATGCCAAAGTGCCACTGATTGCCTTTCTTGGTCTGATGCATCTCCGGATCGCGTTGCTGCTCTTTGTTCTTGGTAGAGCTGGGTGCCTCAATGATGGTGGCATCCACCAAAGTGCCTTGGGTCATCATGACGCCTGCTTCGGCCAGCCAGCGATTGATGGTCTTGAACAATTGACGGGCCAGTTGATGCTGCTCGAGCAGGTGGCGGAAATTCATGATGGTGGTGCGATCCGGCAGGGCGCTATCCAGGGATAATCGGGCAAACAGGCGCATGGAGGCGATTTCGTACAGGGCATCTTCCATGGCACCGTCGCTCAGGTTGTACCAATGCTGCATGCAGTGAATACGCAGCATGGTCTCCAGCGGATAGGGCCGTCGGCCATTGCCCGCCTTGGGATAAAACGGCTCGATGACAGCGGTCATATTCTGCCATGGCAGAATCTGCTCCATGCGGGAGAGGAAAATCTCTTTTCGGGTCTGACGGCGCTTAGTGCTGAATTCACTATCGGCGAAGGTGAGTTGATGGCTCATGATGTCCCTCTGGGATGCGCTCCGGATGAATATGATGATCTCATATCAGGAACTTGTTCGCACCTTCCCTAAAAGAGGCACTGGAGGCGCTGGCAGAAGAACACTGCAATGCCGGAGAGTATGATTCATTTTACCGGGCCATCAACCGCCACTCGCATTCGGACGGCAGAAATCTGTTCTCCACCGGCGTCATCGATAAGGAGCGCTATCTGAAAATGTTCAGAAATGTGTTTATTCATACAGATGACGATGCTCACTACCTGGCCATGATGGGGGAATCAGAAGAGCGGACGTAAACAGGGGATTGAGGATGTATCGTCACCTGCGGGTACCGTTCACTTAACGCGTCGGGAGCGAGCGCATGTGCTTACGCACGTGCTCTACGCGCCCGAAACGAAAACGTGTATACCGTTCAACGGGTACAATTTTCGGTTTCATGGCAGGTTTTCCTTTTACAGTCCGGCTACTGCCGGAAGTCCCTGTAACCATTTACAGGCGGTAAAAAGCGCAGAGGGGAACACCCGAGGCGACGACACCTGATTATAAACACCATTCTAGTTATTGGTAAACTATTTCCATACCAGAAAAAGGGAGAACGAGTGCTCCCTTTTCTGGTAGTCCCACGCTTCATTTCCCTTAGAAGACAATTAGATAAGGTGTATTACCTGACTGAGTGGCAGTCAAGTTCCGACATTGTGGGTTATCAGATCTTTTAGTGTGATGAAAAGATGTTGTTCCTACAAAACACCAATTTTGACACCAATGATAGATAGACCAGAAATCATATGGCCTGATTATTTATTCATCTTTTACTTCGAACAACTCTTCAATAGATTTTGTCGGGTAGAAGAGCGAATTACAGTTCTCTTCCTTTAACTGTATAAAACCCAGTCGAAGGTAGAATTTTTGGGCGTTGTCGTTCAGCGCCTCCACGAACATTCCGTGTATGCCCACAGCCTGCGAGGCCTGATACACGACTTTCATCGCATGGGTCACAAGTATTTCTCCATATCCCTGGTGATGAATGCTTTTATCAATTGCCAGACGGCCCAAAGTCACGCTCGGCACATTCTTGTAGGGTACACGCTTTTGTTGTGTTTTGCTGGGTAGAAGTATTTTCTCAAAGCAACTTCCTGATAGCGTGTAGTACCCCATCACACGCGGTTTATCCTCTCTCGTCACGAGAACATAACCACGTAAGATCTTACTGTTATGCTGCCGTTTCAGATGGTCAGTAAGAAAAGTATTCAGATACTCTTCTCCACAATCGAAGTTGCTTAATTCATATTCAACTTCCTCTGAAAAAATCTCAATCCTTAAACCCTCCATTTATTACTCCAGTTCCCGGAGACGGTTAGCGGCGCGTTTCAGCCGGTCATTCGGTGCTGGCGGATTAATGATTGCATCCATAACCAGGTTCCAGGACTCCTCATTGAGGAGCAGACGACGGTGCTGGTCAATAACTTCTGCAGCGCGTTCTGAGGCGGTACTGACCATGAACTGCGAAATTGACTGGTTAGTCATTGCTGCAGCTTCTTCGATCATGTGTTTGTCGTCTTCATTTAATCTCAGGTCAATGCGCTGCTTTTTCAGTGCTGACATGGTTTCTCTCCCAGGCCACTCTTTAATCTGAAAGAGCGGACAGTTTTGTTGAGTTCGGGACTTAAGGCGATAGCATGTACGGATGTATACCGTACAATTATAATAGAGTTATGGTATGCATGTTTCAACCACTAGTTGGCTGTGGATCCGGGTACAGCACGTAAAGGTGTAGAGAAAAACTTCTCGATGTTGATCGGTCAGGCTCAAATTACCGTTGCTGTGTCTGATCGGAAGAAACCAGAATCAAACTGTACTATGTAACCTCCGTATCATGGCTCTGAGAGAAGTGCAGTTTTGACATAGTCTGTATTGAGAAATGAATAGATCAGTGCTCGCCGCAGTCCGGTGACCGGGCTTATGCCCGCGAACCGGCGAGGAAGCGCAATAGCACAGATGCTGGCAGGAGCAGGTACGCGTTGTTGCCGGTATGAAAAGGGATCATTAATGAACAGTCTGAATTACCTTGTCGGTCAGCAGGTTATCCACATATACAGTCATTCGATCCAGTAATAAGATCCTTAAAGCGATCCCTGTAAGATCCAAAGAAGATCCCGACACCTCTGAAGGCCGCGTCAGGACTGAGCCTGGAGCATGATCACATAAGCTGTAGCATGTTAATCATAAGCTGTAACTGGTAGATAATAAGCTGTATTATGCAACGGATATGCTGTAATAAGCGATTGATATAAACTACAGTGAGTATGTCACCTGAAAGTTCATCAGGGCTGTGCATAAACTGAAGCCAGTTGTCTGGCGTTTTACAGGCCATAACATGAGAACAGTGGCTGCTTTTATTCTAAAACAATCCACCGATCGGGGGGCTCTCTGGACAAGGACAATCTGGACATAAAAAAGCTGTTTGAAGAG
>NZ_CP099224.1 GCF_029717145.1 Citrobacter freundii
CCCTGGGCAGTGGGACGGCAATCGTAATCCAGTCTCCTATAGAAAACTTGAAGACATGGGAATTGATATCTCCAAAGTGGATTTCCAACCCCTACCTAAAGAGGATTCCTTAGTCTTGAATACGATAAAAGGCGGGGATGAATATGATGAGTATGAGGAGGATAGCAACAGAGTTAGGCCGATAAATCTAAAAGAGGCTAAAGCAGGGTTGGCTTTATATTTTGGTGTGAATGAGGATGATATTCAGATCACAATTAAGGGATGACCTTATGCCGTCACTCTCTGTTGAGCGCTGGTTAGCACTAGCTACTGCTGGAGATAGCCAGGCTAGATTTCATCTGGGTAAGATATTCTCATGCGGTCTTGGTGTGCATAAGGATTATAAGCAGGCTATATACTGGTTTCAGCTTGCAGCTGAGCAAGGCCATGATGATGCCCAGTTTAGTCTTGGTTGGGCATATCATCTGGGGTTAGGTGGATATAAAGATGCTCAAAAAGCTTCGGAATGGTATCAGAAAGCTGCTGAGCAAGGTCATGCAGAGGCTCAGTTTCAGCTTGGAAGGCTGTATACTTTCTCTGATTTAAGAAATGATGCGTTAGCAGTCGAATGGTTTCTCTGTGCTGCGAAGCAAGACCACAGTAGTGCCCAATTTAAACTTGGCTGGATGTACCATCTCGGTATGGGCGTTGAGCAAAGTGATAGGCAGGCTTTCCATTGGTTTATTCTGGCCGCTGAGCAAGATCATGCAGGAGCTCAGGCATCTCTTGGTGAGATGTATAAACATGGATGGGGGGTCGAGCAAGATGATGTTGCTGCGCAGGATTGGTTTTATCGTGCCAGAACAATGCACTATCCCTAAACCCGCCTTGTGCGGGTTTTTTTACGCCTACGTGTAAGAGGCTTGCGGAGCTGGCTTCTGCCGATTCATAACAGGGATGTTATGGTAAATCCAAAGCGATCCCTTTAACTCCAATCCTCTCTGCCTCGGAAACTGCCCCGTCTATGCTTTTGAAAATACGTGGTAGGTAAGGTTCTCGAGCACTGGAAAGAATGAGGTTTTCACCGTTCCAATCTGAGTTCGCTCCTGCAAAGATTATTACATAGCCATCTTCCACCCGAGTGATGACGGCATTGTCGATCATCCCAGCCTGAACGCGTAATTTGGCTTGGGAGGACATAATGTTATTCGTTCCGTTAATTCCAGAAAATTTTGTTTTCATGATCCACCTTAAGTATCAAGCAACGATATTGAATATCGTATCAATAACTAGAATTGAATCAATATTAATTTTTGTTTTCTTTTGTGTAAAGTAGGGGCTTAGTTGTTCAAGATTGAAGTGTGATGGGTAACTCTAGGGGGAATTATGTTTGGATTTTTGAAGAAAAAAGTACAAGAGGAAACTCCTGATACTTTTATTGTTGGAGGGCTTCTGTTCCTCCAGCCACGTAAGCCAGATGACATGGATCCTATAATCAATGGACTTGTTGGGCAGGTTGAAAAACGACTCGTAAGTGAGATTGGAATTTATCAATTTTTTATGGAAGAAATTGATGCAGCAAGACAGGGTAATGACACTGCCAGAATGCTTGAGAAATACTCTGGTTTTTATCCGATTGAATATCAATATGCTTTATCACAATCTTCTGAAATGGATACTGAAAATAGTGCTCAGAGCTATTTGAACAATGATGTAAGTCCAGTCCTCATTGCACATTTTGGAATGGACATTGCGACACAATGTCGATGTGACATCGTTGCAATTATTTTGAACAAGCATCGGGTATTGATTGATCAAATCAGGGAGAAAGTGGCACTTGCTAATCACAATTATTTTGTAACGCAGGGGGATTTTTCTTCCGCCGACAAATGGATTCCAGTACTAAATTCATTACAGGGAACATCATAAATATCATGGACATCGTTCCCCCAAAGAAAGGATCTTCTTGAGATCATTTTTTTCTGCGCGTAATCTCTTGTCCTGAAAACGAAAAAACCACCTGGGGAGGTGGTTTTTCGAAGGTTCAGTAAGTTGGGGAACTTCTGAACCGTGGTAACAGGGTGTACAAGACCGCTGCCACCAAATTCGTCCTTTCAGTTTAGCCGTAGTTAGGCTTCAACTTCAAGAACTCTGCACCAGTAATCTCTTGTACACCCCTTTACCAGTGGCTACCGCCAATGGCGATTTGACGTGTCTGTAAGGGTTGGACTCAAGACGATAGTTACCTTACATGGCGCGGTAGTCGGACTGAACGGGGGGTTCGTGCATACAGTCCAGCTTGGAGCGAACTGCCTACCCGGAACTGAGTGTCAGGCGTGGAATGAGATAAACGCGGCCATAACAGCGGAATGACACCGGTAAACCGAAAGGCAGGAACAGGAGAGCGCACGAGGGAGCCACCAGGGGGAAACGCCTGGTATCTTTATAGTCCTGTCGGGTTTCGCCACCACTGATTTGAGCGTCAGATTGCGTGATGCTTGTCAGGGGGGCGGAGCCTATGGAAAAACGGCTTTGCCGCGGCCTTATCGCTTCCCTGTTAAGCTTCTTCCTGGCATCCACCAGGAAATGTCCGCCCTATTCGTAAGCCTGCACCGCTCGCCGCAGCCGAACGACCGAGCGGAGCGAGTCAGTGAGCGAGGAAGCGGCATTTCTCCGGCAGTGCATCTTCTGCTGACGCATACGAACCTCATTTTTCACCTGCTTTATGTGGCAGCTATGCCTGATGTTTCTGCGATGTTACATTTTAAGCCAGTATACACTCCGCTAGCGCTACGTGACTGGTTCAGGGCTGCGCCCCGAAACCCGCTAAAAGCACTGACGCGCCTGCGGCTTGTCCAACACCGCGCCGACCGGGAAAAGATTTCCCGCCCGTCCCGGCGTTATCAGGAGGCCGGATTGGCAGACAAACGCAGCAAAATGCTCACGATGTGGGTGACCGAAGAAGAGCACCGGCGTCTGCTGGAGCGCTGCGACGGTAAACAGCTCGCAGCCTGGATGCGGCAGACGTGCCTGGACGAGAAGCCAGCCCGCTCCGGCAAACTTCCGTCTATCTCGCCGGCGCTGCTTCGTCAGCTTGCCGGCATGGGGAACAATCTCAACCAGATTGCCCGGCAGGTTAACGCCGGTGGTGGCAGCGGGCACGACCGCGTGCAGGTCGTCGCCGCGCTGATGGCCATAGATGCCGGACTCGAGCGGCTGCGGCATGCCGTGCTGGAAAAGGGTGCAGACGATGATCGTTAAGTTTCACCCGCGAGGGCGCGGCGGTGGCGCCGGTCCGGTGGATTATCTGCTGGGGAAAGACCGACAGCGCGACGGCGCCACCGTTCTGCAGGGGAAGCCGGAAGAAGTCAGGGAGCTTATCGACGCCTCGCCCTACGCAAAAAAGTACACATCCGGCGTCCTGTCCTTTGCCGAAAAGGATTTACCGCCCGGGCAGCGCGAAAAGCTGATGGCGAGCTTTGAACGGGTTCTGATGCCCGGACTCGATAAAGACCAGTACAGCGTGCTGTGGGTTGAGCACCAGGATAAGGGGCGGCTGGAGCTGAACTTCCTGATCCCGAACACGGAGCTGCTGACCGGCAGGCGTCTCCAGCCGTATTACGACCGCGCCGACCGTCCGCGCATTGATGCCTGGCAGACCATCGTGAACGGCAGGCTGGGGCTGCATGACCCGAACGCGCCTGAAAACCGGCGTGTGCTGGTCACGCCGTCCGCGCTGCCGGAAACGAAGCAGGAAGCCGCCCAGGCGATTACGCGGGGTTTGCTGGCCTTAGCCTCATCCGGGGAGCTGGAAACCCGTCAGGACGTCACTGAGGCGCTGGAAAGCGCAGGTTTTGAGGTGGTGCGCACCACAAAAAACAGCATCAGCATTGCCGACCCGGACGGGGGGCGAAACATCCGACTGAAGGGAGCCATCTATGAACAGTCTTTTAACGCTGGCGAAGGACTTAGAGCAGAAATCGAAAGCGCAGCAGCAGAGTACCGGCGAGATGCTGAAAGCCGCATTCAGCGAGCACGAGAAGTCTGTCAGAGCGGAACTGAGCGAAAGCGAGAAGAGAATCAGCGCCGCCATCCTCGACCACGACCGGAAGCTGTCCTCAGCCATGAGCCAGCGCACGAAAGGGATGCTGCGCATGGTCAGCCAGACGTGGCTGACCATCGTCCTGGTGTCCGCGCTGTTGATCGCCTCGAGCGCGGCCATTCTATGGTGGCAGAGTCAGCAGATACTCGACAATTACACGACCATCCGGGAGCAGAAGAGCACGCAGGCCATGCTGTCCGAGCGGAACAGCGGCGTGCAGCTCTCGACCTGCGGCGAGCAGAGACGCCGCTGCGTGAGGGTGAACCCGGAAGCGGGACGATTCGGAGAGGATTCGAGCTGGATGATACTGGCGGGGAAATAGCATATGACGGAGCTGGAAAAACAGTTGCTGAGCGCATTAGAGCAGCTACAGCAGGACTACTCGAAAAGGCTGGACGAGTGGGAGAACGCCTTCGCGGAATGGCGGACGATGTCTGGTCTTATGCAACGGGAGAACGCGGCGCTGAGCGAGCGCGTCACGGGCTTGAGCAGGCAGGTGCAGAGTTTGAGCGAGCAGCTGCGCCGGTTGTCGCAAGGCTGAACGGTATCGAAGCACTCCGGGAACAAGAGCGGGCAGCGCAGCATCAGAAAGCGCTGGAGCTGGAACGATCGCAGCGCCAGCGGACGTATGACGGTCCGTCGCTGTAACAAACCGGATAAAACGGGGCTTTCGGCGGAGATCTCCGCCGAAAGCCGGTGCCATTCACCCGGCTGCATGGCTATGCAGTCGGGTGAAATTTATCAGGCACGGAATACGTGGTTTGCCGGGGAGTTTACTGCCGGTTTTACCGGGCTGACGCCGCTTTCGCGCCGAACCCGTCCTGGGCGGTGCGGCCAAGAACTCTTATGTTAAATGCGGCGGTGTGGCGGGTTCATACTTCACACTCATGTTGTCACTCAGACTGAGTCCAGAGAGAAAAAGCCCTCCGGCCGAAGTCGAGTAGTGTTTTACTAGTTTTTTTACAGTCCCAGGAGTAATCGTCGTAGTAAATGAGTTAGTTATTTGTATGTATCTTGTAGTTTTATGTTGAGCTCTTCCGTTTTTGATGCTAAAAAGATTGTCATTACGCGGTGACTTGCCTTTTTTAAAACAAAAATGGAGATATCTATGTTTGATACTGACTGCATTACTGTTCTTACAGCTAGGGGTATTACTGAGATTTTAAATAGTGGAGGAAGCCAGGCTTGGAGACTTGATGCTACTCACGTAGCTAAGCTTCCGTACCTGGTTTGCGTCCAAAATTCGAAAAAAGACTGGGGTAGTCAGGAGGCTAAGCATCATCATGCATTTATGATCGGGAAAATATCCGGAGTAAGTCGAGCCCCTGAAAACCCTAAGCGCTGGATCATAAATATTGATTCCTATGCTGAAATTGATAT